>JAISJY010000029.1 GCA_031261365.1 Caryophanales bacterium
TAAAATGATTTATTACTCAAATGTAGACTTAGAATCTCTTTATTTAGAATTAAGTTCTAGTAAAGATGGTTTGAGTGTTTCCAAAGCAGAGGAATTATTAAATGAAAATGGTCCTAATATTATTAAAACAAAAAAGAAATCTACGGTTTTCTCTAGGTTAATAAGTGCTGTTATAAATCCTTTTAATGTTATTCTTATTATTATTTCAATAGTTACTTTTTTAACTGATATTGTTTTTGCTACAAATAAGGATTATTTAACTTTTGTCACAATTGTTGTCTTAATAATTGTTTCAAGTGCTATTTCTTTTGTTCAAAGTGAAAAGTCAGCAAACGCGGCTCAGAAATTATCAAAAATGATTATAAATACTATTGAAGTATACCGAGATAATCAAATTGAAACCATACCTATTGTTAATATTGTAGTTGGGGATGTTATTAAGTTTTCAAGTGGAGATATGTTACCTGCTGATATTAGAATAATAAATGCTAAAGATTTCTTTATTTCTCAAGCCTCTTTAACGGGTGAATCAACCCCTATTGAAAAACATAGTACAAATAAAGTTAATAGTCCAAACTTTTTAGATTATACCAATATAGGTTTTGCAGGAACAAATGTAATTTCTGGAACGGCTTTAGGTATTGTTATTGCTTCAGGTCAAGATACTTTTTATGCTTCTATTATTGATTCTATTTCTAGTAAAAAGCCGAAGAATAGTTTTGAAAAAGGTACTTCTTCAATTTCAAAATTACTACTTATAATTACCTTTATTATGGTTCCAATTATATTTTTAATCAATGGTCTTATTAAAAATGACTGGTTAGATGCTTTATTATTTGCAATTACAGTTGCAGTTGGTTTAACTCCAGAAATGTTACCTGTTATAATGACTTCAACTTTGGCAAAAGGGGCTGTTAAAATATCTCAAAAGAAAGTAATTGTTAAAAATCTTTCCTCAATTCAAACCTTTGGGGAAATGGATGTTTTATGTACTGATAAAACAGGCACTTTAACTCAAGATAAAATTATTTTAGAAAAATATCTTAATCCTTTAGGGCATGATGATATTAGAGTTTTAAGACATGCTTATTTAAACTCATATTTTCAAACAGGATTAAAAAACTTAATTGATTTAGCAGTTATTAATCATGCTAAAGCTGAGAATATGGAAGTTATTTTAACTAATTATACTAAAATTGATGAATTGCCTTTTGACTTTACGAGGAGAAGAATGAGTGTTATTTTAGAAGATAAAAATCAAAAAAATCAATTAATAACTAAAGGTGCAGTAGAAGAAATACTAAGTATCTCTTCTTTTTATGATGTTGGAGGTGTTGTTAATGAATTAACAGAGGAAATAAAGAAACAAATATTAGATGTTTATTATAAGTATAATAATGATGGTTTAAGAATGTTAGCTATTGCTCAAAAGAACTTTGTGGAAATAAAAACTTTTAATATTCAAGATGAAAGTCAATTAGTTTTTTTAGGGTTCATTGGTTTTTTAGACCCTCCAAAAGATTCAGCCAAACAAGCTATTTTAGCCTTAAAAGAACATGGTATTAGAACTATTGTTTTAACAGGCGATTCGGAAGGTGTTGCTAAAAAGGTATGTGATTATGTTGGTATTGAAAATGGGTTAGCAATTACAGGTGAGGTCATAGATGATTATAGTGATACTGAATTAAAAGAATTAATTGAACAATGTAATTTATTTTCTAAACTAAATCCTAATCAAAAACAAAGAGTTGTTAGATTATTACAAGAAAATAAACATACGGTGGGCTATATGGGAGATGGTATAAATGATGCTCCTCCTCTGCATCAAGCAGATGTTTCAATTTCAGTTGATACAGCGGTTGATATAGCAAAAGAAACTGCGGATATTATTCTTTTAGAAAAAGATTTAATGGTTTTACAAGCAGGAGTATTTGAAGGAAGAAAAACCTTTGGGAATATTACTAAATACTTAAAAATGGCAGCCTCTGGCAACTTTGGAAATATGTTTTCTTTATTAATTGCTTCTATTTTCTTACCTTTTCTACCGATGTTACCTATTCATATTTTAGTTCAAAACTTATTAAATGATTTTTCACAAGTAGGAATGCCTTTTGATAATGTTGATAAAGAATATATTGAGAAGCCTAAAAAATGGGACATTAAATCTATTCTAAGATTTATGCTTATTTTAGGACCAATAAGTTCTATTTTTGATATTTTATGTTTTATAGTTTTATGGTTTGGATTTGGTTATAAAAGTATAGAATCTCAAGCCCTTTTCCATTGTGGTTGGTTTATTTTTGGAACTATTTCTCAAATATTAATTATTCATTTTATTAGAACGAAGAAAATACCATTTATTCAGTCAAGACCGTCCTTATCTTTAACAATTTCAACTTTAGCAATAGTAATTATAGTTTTAATTATTGGTTTTTCTTCAATTGGTACAGCCATAGATTTAGAGCCTATTCCTCTTTTATTCATTCCTATTTTGTTAGGTTTATTAGTTTTATATGCTTCAAGTATCTTGTTAATTAAATATATTTATAAAAAGAAAAATATTGATTGGTTATAATTTGAGTTAAAAAATATTAAATTATATTTATAAACTATCGTTTATTTCTTTTATTAATTTACCTTCTAAAAAACATTTTTTAAAAGATAATATTATTTCAAAGTGTAAAGCGACTAAAATAATTAATAGTGATGATGAGGTTAAGATGTATTTTGATTTAACTAAATGTCATTTGTTTGATGCTGATACTTCTAATATTATTATTTGATAAAGCTTAAATTAATCAATAATTTGAATATTTAAAGTGTCAGTTAATTTACTTTTATCTATTTCAATATATAATTCTTTACTTATTTTATTAAAAAAGACTTCATTACATTGATTATTATTTATTAAGAAAATCCTCTTATTATTCTTGGTATTACTATAAGACAAAGTAACAATAGTTTGATTAATTAATAGTTTTAGTTCTGCTTTATTAGAAAAGAAATAATTACTTGGCTTAATAATTAATAATTTTAAAGTGTTTTTTACACCCCATAAACCTCTAACAATAGTTTTAATTAAGGTGTTAGAAGAACCTGTGTACCAGTCATTCATACTATCACCATCTAAGCCTAATTCTTGATTATAGGAATAAGAGTTGGACATAATAAAAGGTGAAGTAGTTATCTTTTTATGATAAATAGGTAAAAGTTTTTTTAATTGAAAGAAAGCCTCTTTCCCTTTGCCTAATTTATATAAAGCTAAAGTTGCAAAGAGAGAAGCATGAACATAGACAGCTCCATTTTCAGCAGTTCCAATTGGTAAATTGACAATACGACCTACCCCTTTAACATCAGCTTGAAAACCCACAGAGAAAGTTTTAAAACCATATTTAGAATCTAATCTTTTTAAAGCTAATAAAATATCATTCTTTAAAGATGGTTTTTTATTAATCATATTACTAATAACAAAAAAAGCATTTGAAGTTAAAGAGTCTCTGGAAATATTATCAGAGTCTTGGAAACTACCCACATAGTAACTTTGATTATGTCCCCAACCATGTACTATTTTCTTTTCATTTTTTAAAGTAACAATAGAGTTTTTCAAAAGTCCTTTTTCTAATAATGTTCTTTTCTCTTTTAAAAAGGATGTATCTTTATCAAGATAATTATATAAATCTATTAATTGTTCTAAACATTCATATAACTGTAAAGATGCCATGACTGAAACCCCATTTCCCCAATGACTTCTATCTCCGTTTATTTCTCCCAAACCATCTAAAGCATCATTCCAATCACCATAATTAATCTTTAAACAATGAGTATTAGGGTCAATATTACTTAAAAGATAATTAGTTATTTTTTCTAAATGAATAAACAAACTTTCTGTATAAGAAGTCTTTTGAGAGAGATTAGTATCTTTT
>JAISJY010000058.1 GCA_031261365.1 Caryophanales bacterium
TATCAAATTCATCTCCATATGTTGAATAATGATCACCATTATAATATTCTATCAACTCCCAAGTACCAGATTCAATAACAGGTGAAGGAATTCTCTCAAAAGTATATGTAACTTCAATATCATCAATAGTAGTTACCCAAGTGAGAGTCATTGTACTAGCATTGTAAATTATAATGTCTAATTCAAAATCTCGAACATAAACATTTTCATTATCAATAAAAACATATTGGCTCATATATAAATTACCATACCAATCAAACCAATGAATTTCTAAAGGAATAGTATTCCAACCGTAATACCAATCTTTATGATCTATTTCAACAATGTTTATCGGGTTTAAATAATCAAGTAGAATGCCAAAATCTTCCCCGCTATTAACATCATACTCACCAGCACTTACTCCAGCAATAGTCTCGCTTGTAGTTATCTTCTCTAATCCAAAATCACCCATGGGAAGTCTCTCAAGTAAAGGTTTCTCTGCATCAAGAGTGAATGTAACAATATCTATATAGTGTTCATCATCGAATTCATATTCTTCACTGATTGTTATAGTATTTAATGAGTAGATCATAACCGAATTTCCCCACCCCCACCAATTAGTAAAGTCTGGAGAGGTTATAACACCTGTTGAAATATCAAAATTGGTTATCTCAAATGTAAAGCCATAATGACTTAATTCATTATCATTAATATCAATTGTTATCTCATCCCACCACATTAATTCAAAAAGTAATTCAAGATCATTAAGAACATAATCATCATATTGAATTTCTGTTATTGTATATGTTCCATTTTTAAGAATAAGTGGTTTTAATGTTTCACTAAATATTGCATAAAAGTTTGCATTAGCAAATATTAATGGTGACTCATTACCAGAAAAAGCCAAAACACCACCATCTGTTAAACCCCAGCCTTCAAAAGAATAATCATAGAACTCATCTGTTTTTGTGGGAACTGCTCCATCATATGTTGATTTAGCTCCTTCATTAACAATATATTGTTTTAATTTTACCTCTCCATTATACCAAGCAACTATATAGGTAGTTACTTCATCTTTTGGGTAAGATGTATAAGTAGCTGTATAGGTAATGTCAGCTACTACCTTAGTAGGTAATGGTGACCAATTATTAAATGTATAAGTATAATTTGCATTTTCAAGTCTAACTGGTGTTTCTCTATCATAACTTGGCACTGTATCTTTTTCAACATCAGTATCAGTTTCTAATATTGTACCATCATAGTTTTTCCATGTGACAGTATACTTTTGTTTTGTATTACCACAAGCAAACAAAGTAATGATAATACCAAACATAAGTGGTAGTCCTACTAATAATCTTTTGTAATTCATAAAAATTATCCTCCTAATTATTATTTAATATCTATTTTGAACTTACTTAAAGTATAAAATTAACTTGTTTGGTATAATTAATAAGGGGCAATATGATAATTAGGGGAACACTTAAAGAACACAAACTTAGATTTGTCTTCGTTGATAATAAAGATATAGTTATAAAGGCTAATAGACAACATAATTTTAGTCCTGTTGCTACTTATATTGCAAGTCAATTATTAAGTATTACATCTATTTTATCTTTTCTAGAAAAGGATGATACTACTTCTTTAATGGTAGCTATTAAAGGTGATGGACCTTTAGGGAACTTTAAAACCTTTGCTTTAGCTAATAATATTGTTATAAATGGAGTAGAGAAACTCTCAGAAAACATTAGTTCTTTTAATGATTTATTAGGTAAAGGAAAGATAGAAGTTATTAAGACAATCTTTGATACTAATTTTGTTTCTTCTATTGAATTAGAAACAGGGTCTTTATCAAAAGAGTTTTCAAGTTTCTTTTTACAAAGTGAACAAATACCGACTGTTGTTTGTTTGCAACCTCTTTTTAATGAATATGGAGAGTTATTACAGTCTTATGGTTTAATTGTGCAAGGTTTACCAGATATGCAAGATAATGATTTATTCTTTTTAGAAGATTTAGCAAATGATTTAAATGAAACAAAATATAATGGTGATTTGAATCTATTTTTTGAACAATTAAAAATAGTTCCTGAAAATAGTGAAAGAGAAGATTTAATCTATAAGTGTAGTTGTAATAAAAAACAAATTGTTTCTACTTTAAAAATGTTAGATGAGGGTGAAGAACCTTTCTTTGAAGTAACTTGTGAAAAATGTGGTAAGGTTTATTTAGTTAATAAAAAAGAAGTATGTGGAAAATAAAAAATATTGAAATTAATAGTCCTTTGGTTTTAGCTCCAATGGCAGGTTATACCGATTTACCTTTTAGAAAAGTATATAAAGAGTTTAAAGTGGGTTTAGTTTATACTGAAATGATATCAGCTATGGCAATTCATTATAATTCTAGCCGTACTTTCAAAATGTTAGATATAGCTGAAAATGAACATCCAATAGCTGTGCAAATATTTGGAGGAGAGTTAAATAGTTTATTAGAAACAGCTAAATATTTAGATAATAATTCTTCTTGTGACATTATTGATATTAATATGGGGTGTCCTGTTCCTAAAGTATTAGCGAGTGATTCAGGAAGTAAATGGTTATTAGACCCTATAAAAGCTTATAACATGGTTAAACAAATAGTGGAAAGTGTTAAAAAGCCTGTAACTTGTAAAATGCGGTTAGGTTGGGATCTTAAAACTCAAAACTATTTAGAATATGCTAAACTAATGGAAAAAGCAGGTATTAGTGCAATTGCAGTTCATGGGCGAACGAGAAGTCAATACTATGCTGGTGAGGTTAATTATCAAGCTATTAAAGAAATCAAAGCTTCCTTGAATATACCTGTTATTGCTAATGGGAATATAAACAGTTTGAAACAAGCTCTTTATGTCTTAAATGAAACAAAGGCTGATGCTATTATGTTGGGGAGAGGAATACTTGGTAATCCCTATCTGTTATTAGAAATTGATGCTTCTTTAAATAATAAGAAGTTTGAATACCCTCCTTTAAAAGATAAACTTTTAGTTTTTATTAAATTAGCCAATTATGCTGTTGCTTATTATAAAGATGAAGAGTTTGCTATTAAACAATTAAGAGGTCAAGCTATATTCTTTATTAAAGGGTTACCTTTTGCTAATGAATATAAAAATAAATTAACTCAAATAATTAGTATTAAAGAGTTAGAAAACATTTTCAAAGAATTATTAGAAAGGCTAACAGATTAAGTTAACAAGGTATAAAATATTAAAGTGAGGTAATAAAATGCGAGAATTAACAGACCAAGAAATCAATAGATTAAGCAAAATTGATAAATTAAAGGAATTAGGAATAGACCCTTATGGTTCTAAGTATGAGGTAAATGCTTATAGTTTAGCAATAAAAAATAAATATCAAGGGGCAACTCATGAAGAAATGGAAGAAAAAAACATTATTGTCAGAGTTGCTGGTAGAATAGTTTTATTAAGAAATATGGGGAAAGCAGCTTTTTTTCATATTAAAGATAGTCAAGGAACTATTCAAGTTTATATTAGAAAAGATGAAGTGGGTGATGAACAATATGATTTATTTAAGTTAGCAGATTTAGGTGATATTGTTGGTATTGAAGGTCGTATTATGGTTACTAATACAGGCGAATTATCAGTTAGGGCTAAACAATTTACTCATTTAACGAAGGCTTTAAGACCTTTACCAGAAAAATATCATGGTTTAAGTGATATTGAAGAAAGATATAGAAGAAGGTATCTTGATTTAATAAGTAATGATGAGGCTTTAAGAATAGCTTTTTTAAGACCTAAAATTGTTAGAGGTATGCAAAATTATTTTGATAGTTTAGGTTTTACAGAAGTGGAAACTCCCGTTTTACAGTCAATTCAAGGTGGGGCAACAGCACGACCTTTTGTAACACATCATAATACTTTAGATTTAGATTTATATTTAAGAATAGCAACTGAATTACCTTTAAAAAGATTATTAGTTGGAGGAATGGAAAGAGTTTATGAAATAGGTCGTTTATTTAGAAATGAAGGAATGGACCCTAAACATAATCCTGAATTCACAACTGTTGAATTATATCAAGCTTATGGTGATTTAAAATCTATGATGGAAATTACCGAAGGGGTCATTAAGAAACTAGCCAAAGAAGTAATAAAAAAAGATGTTTATAGTTTTTTAGGAAGTGAAGTAGATTTAATTAAACCTTTTGAAATAGTTAAAATGACAGATTTAATTAAGAAATATACAGGGGTTGATTTTAAAAATAATAATTATTCTTTAAAAGAGGCTCAAGAACTTGCTAATAAACATAAAGTTCCTTTAGAGAAACATTTTACAGTTGGTCATATTATTAATGCTTTTTTTGAAGAGTATTGTGAAAAGACTTTAATTCAACCAACTTTTGTAACAGAGTATCCTTTAGAAGTTTCTCCTTTAACTAAGCAAAGTAAAGAAGATGCTCGTTTTGTGGAAAGATTTGAATTGTTTGTTTGTGGAGCTGAAATAGCTAATGCTTATACTGAATTAAATAATCCTATTGAGCAAAGAAAGAGATTTGAAGCTCAATTAAAAGAGAGAGATTCTGGCAATGATGAAGCTTATCAATTAGATGAAGACTTTGTAGAAGCTTTAGAATATGGTATGCCTCCAGCAGGGGGAGTTGGAATGGGAATTGATAGATTAGCCATGCTTTTATTGGAAGTAGATTCTGTTAGAGAAGTTATATTATTTCCTCAAATGAAAGATAGACAACAATAGATGTTGTTTGATTATGGCAAGAGATTTAGAATTAGTTACAAAATTAGAAGATATTAGAAAGACTAAATTTGCTAAAATTCAAGTTCATAAAATAATGGCTCTTTCTTGTTTCATTCTCTTTTTAATTAGTTTAATTATTATATTTTCTTTAAGGATTTTTAATTTGATATTTCTTATTTTTGGGATGTTATTTATCTGTGGAGTATTCTTAGCTTTATATTTTGGTGGTAAGAAAAAAGTATCTCAAGAATTAAAAGAAATCTTTTACCCTTTAGTCTTACAAAATTTTTTTACTAATGTTGCTTATATTTCCCGTCTTGGTATATCTCTACAAAGGATTAATGCTTTAAATGTTATTAAAAGACCAGACGATTTTAAGCATGAGGATTATATTAAAGGAGAGTATCAAGGTTTACAATTTGAAATGTCAGAAGTTGAGTTTATTGAAGTAACAACAGATAGTGAAGGAAATACCTCATCTTCAACATATTTTAGAGGGAGATGGTTTATTTTTAAAATTAATAATGTTTTTCATAATACTTTAAAAGTTATTGAAAGAGGTATTCCAAGTTTTAATGATTTAAAAGAAGTTAAAAGTGAAAGTATAGATTTTAATAAGAAATATAGAATAAAAACAACTAATACTGATTTTGCTTTTTTTATTTTGACACCTAAAATAATGCAAAGGTTATTAGATATGGACCCTTTAAAGAAAAATAAAGAGATATATTGTTTTAGTAATAATGAAGTTCATATAGCTTTAGGTGATAATAAAGACCATTTTGAATTTGTGGTAAGTAAGCCTATAACTTTGGAAAGTATTGAATTATTAATAAAAGAACTAGATATTATTCCTGAATTAATTGAATTGTTTTCTTTGAACTCTAATAAGTTTGATATTGATAATAAATACGAAAAATATAATTAAATGATAGAATATTAAAAAGGAGTTATTTATGAGACCATTAGAAATTGGATTAATCATTGGAGCAGTAGTAGTTGTTTTAATAATAATTTGGGTTATCACAACTATTAATCATTTTAAGATGATGAAGGTGAAAATTGAGGAAAGTCTTTCTTCAATTGATGTTTCTTTAAATAAGAGATATGATTTATTAAAGAAATCAATGGATGTTGTTAAAGCGTATACTACTTATGAGAAAAACACTTTGAAAGAAATAGTAGCTTTAAGAGAGGGCAATAAATCTTTAGATAATTTGGTAGAAATAGATAAGAAAATAAGTAGTGGTATTAGAGCAGTTAATGCTTTGGCAGAACATTATCCTGAATTAAAGGCTAATACTAGTTATTTAGCTTTACAACATCAGATTAGTGATGTGGAAGAAAACTTACAAGCTTCTAGAAGAATATATAATGCTAATGTATCAGCATATAATCAAGCTATTGTGGTATTTCCGAATAGCATATTGGCAGGTTCTAAACATACTAAAATATCTTTTTTTGAAGTTGAAGCTAATAAAAGAGATGATATAGAAATTGATTTATAGTTGTTTTTATGTTTTATAAGACTGAATATTATTCTTTAAATAAGAAAATTAAACTTGCTTATGTTTCTTCTTTGGCT
>JAISJY010000062.1 GCA_031261365.1 Caryophanales bacterium
AATAAAAACATTAAATTACCTAAAACATTCTCAGGCTCAACTAAAATAATAATTAAAATAGCAATTAAAACACAAATTAAATTAAAGCCTGTAAATACTTTAGAAGCAATAATAGAAAAGTAAGACCGACCACTCTTCTCTTTGACCGTATTCACATAACTAATTTTAGGGTCAGTAGAGTTTAAGCGTTGAAAAACTTGTTGTTCACTTAAACCTTGAGTAACATCAGCATTAACTCTTTCTATCTCACCAACAATAGTTCTCTTTTCTACTTCAACAGGTTCCTCAATAGGTTCTACTATTTCTGGTTCAGGTTCTATTTTTACTTTAGTTGTTTTCTTTTTAACTTCAGTGTTTTCTAATTCAACAGAGGTGTTTTTAATTTGAAAATCAGACACTTCTTCGTTTACTTTTTCTATTTCAAGACTCCCTTTTTGAGAAACAGGAGTTTTTCTTGTCCGTTTTTCCTTGTTATCCGCGTCCATTTTTACACCTCTTTATAAAATATGATAACACATAATCTCATTTTCTTTGAAATTATACAATAATATTGTACAATTATTTAATGAATTTACATAAAAAAACGATTACATTTGCAGAAACAGGAGAAAAAATACTTAAATATATGAAAGAAGTTTTTCCAAACGCTTCTTTAAAACAAATATATCAAATCATTAGACAAAAAGATGTCAAGATAAATAATAAGAAAGTTCCAGCAGATTATGTCTTAAAAGAAGGGGATATTATTACAATTTATCATACTTTGTCAGAAAGTAAGCCTCTTAAATCTAGTTATGTTATTAATTTTCAAGTTATCTATGAAGATGATAATATTTTAGTAATAAACAAACCTATTGGGGTTGAAACCATCGGAGAAGGCAACAGTATTGCTAATCAAGTTTTAACATACTATAAAGATAATAATTCTTCTTTTACCCCTGCTCCTATTCATAGATTAGACCGTAATACCTCAGGCTTATTAATAGTTGCCAAGAACAATTTAACAAGTCAAATACTCTCCTTGCATTTAAAGAAAAGAACAGGTATTAAAAAAAACTATTATGCCTTAGTTTCTGGACATGCCAAAGCAGAAGAAACCATCTCTCTTAATTTAGAAAAAGATTTAGAAAAAAATAAAGTATTAAGTAAAAAAGAAGGACAAACAGCAATAACTAAATATACCTTAATAGAAACCAATAATAAATACTCTTTCTTAGATGTTGAATTACTAACAGGGAGGACACACCAAATAAGAGCTCACTTAGCCTTAGTCGGTTTAGCAATTTTAGGAGATGCTAAATATGGTGATTTTCAATTAAATAAATATTTAGATGAGAAGTATCATTTTAAACATCAATTCTTACAAGCCTACAAACTTTCTTTTTCTGACTTAGAAGACCATTTAAAATACCTAAATAATAAAACCATTACTATTCCTTTAAATGCTGAACTCTTAAAACTTAAAAAAGAACTACTTTAAATATTTATTTAACTTTAATAAAATAATATTAAAATCAATAGGCTTACCAATATGGTCATTCATTCCAACTGCTAAACACTTTTCAATATCTTCTTTAAAGACATTCGCGGTCATCGCAATAATTGGCAAATAAGAAGGCTTACCACTCATAGCTCTAATATTTCTAGTTGCTTCATAACCATCCATAACCGGCATCTGTAAATCCATAAAAATAATATCATATAAATCAGGATTACTTTTAACCATTTCCACCGCTAATAAACCATTTTCAACAGGGTCAATAATCATATTAGTAATAGATAATAAAGTCGTAACTATCTCTCTATTTATTTCTACATCCTCTACTAATAAAACTCTTTTACCACTAAAATCAGTATTAATCTCTGTTTGTTCGGTTTCTTTTTGGCTTTCTTTACTCTCTAAACAAACATAAAAATTAAAATTAGAACCTTCTCCAATTTCTGAAGTTAAACTAATTTCTCCTCCAAACAATTCAACAATAGTTTTAGAAATAACCAAACCTAAACCTGTTCCACCATAAGTCCTTGAAGTTGAGTTCTCTGCTTGTTCAAAAGCCTTAAATAATTTCTTTTGTTGTTCTTGACTAATACCAATACCACTATCAATAATTTCAAAGTTAACTTTTACTTGATTATCAATTTTCTCTAATAAAGTCGCTTTAAGTTGAACAGTTCCATTCTCAGCCGTGAACTTACAAGCATTTGATAACAAATTAACAATAGTTTGAGTCAATCTTTGGTCATCACCAAACATATTTTTTGGAATATCTTCACTAATATCAATAATAAACTTTTGATTTTTCTCTTTTATCTTAACATTAATAATTGTTTGTATCTTACTAATCATCTCAGCAAAATTAAAATCAACAGGGTATAAATCCATTTTATTAGCTTCAATTTTTGACATATCTAAAATATCATTAATAACACCTAATAAATGTTTAGAAGCATAATCAATTTTAGTAATACAGTCATCTTTCTTTTCAATTAAAGTAGTTCCCTTAGCTATGGTTGTCATACCGATAATAGCATTTAATGGAGTTCTCATTTCATGAGACATATTTGCTAAAAAGTCTCCTTTAGCCGCTGAATATTTTTTAGCTTGTAATAAAGCTTCGTTTCTTTGTTTTTC
>JAISJY010000089.1 GCA_031261365.1 Caryophanales bacterium
TAATGAGTATGTTATTCTCGGGTTGTATGGCTGTAACTCCAGAATCTATAGCAGGTGAGAAAGAAAGAGGAACTATTGCAACTTTATTAGTCACACCGATTAAAAGATATGAATTAGCTGTTGGCAAAATAGTCTCAATAACAGTTATTGCCCTAGCCTCATCTTTATCAAGTTTTATTGGAACGATCGCCTCTTTACCTAAAATGATGGCAGGGGAAAGTTTAAATGCCTCTTTAAAGTATTCAGTTGGTAGTTATTTTCAAATATTGTTAGTTATTTTATCTTTAGTTATTGTTATTGTCAGCGTTTTAGGATGTATTTCGGCTTTTTCTAAGAGTATTAAAGAAGCTGGTTCTTATTCAACACCATTAATGATAGTTGCGATTTTAGTCGGTATCACGAGTATGTTTTCAAGTGGTTCTTCCCCTTGGTATTTTTATTTAATTCCTTTATATAATGGGGTTAGATGTTTAACAGATATTTTAACTTTTTCACCTAATATAATTGGGTTGATAATCGCGGTTTTATCTAATTTTGCTTATGCTGTAGCTTTTGGTTTCTTGTTAGTAAAAATGTTTAATTCTGAAAAGGTAATGTTTCAAAGATAATTAAAAGATTAAGACAAATATTATTGTTAAAAACACAATAAACTCAACTAATAATAAACCTACTACCCAATCATTATTTTTGGTTTTAGAAGATAGAGAAATATTGTTGTTTTGTCTTTGAGAGTAAGTTGACTGATAATGATTATGGTCATTTTCTGGAATAGTTTGTTTTTGAAAAGGGTCCTCTAATTTATTTCCACAATAAAGACAATGCTTTTCTTTATTATCTACTTGTTTTCCGCATTTGGTACAATACATAAGTTCTCCTTTATAGATATATTCTAATATTTTTTAGTAAATAAATATAGTTTTATTTTTGATAGTAGGAGAAACTTGCTTTTTTAAAAAGATAGGCTATAATATTATTAAGGAAGGTGCAAATTATGACATTTCAAATAACTGGCAAAAATCTAGAGATTCCAGAAGAGACAAAGCAAAGGTTGACTAGGAAGATTTCTGATTTGGAAAAGATTTTAGTTAACAAAAATGATTTATCAGAGTGTAAGGTTACAGTAAGTAGTTCAGGGCATTTAAAGAAATTAGAGCTTAGTATTAATTCTAAGTTTGGTTTAATTAGAGCTGAAGCTAAGGAAAAAGACTTAATTACAGCCGTAGATGCGGTTGTTAAAAAAGTATATTCTCAATTTTCTAGAGTTAAAACTCGTATTATTGATAAGAAAAGAGAAAAATTAGGTAGTGAAATTAGATGGGAATCAGTTCAAATAGTTGAAAAAGAAAAGGTTGAAGTTGTAAGAACAAAAAATGTTAAACTTGAACCATTAACTTTAGAAGATGCTATTCAAAGATTAGAATTATCTGACCATGATTTTTATTTATTTTATGATATAGAACATTCAGTTGTTTCAGTAGTTTATAAAAGAAAAGAAGAAGGATACGGTGTTATTGTTGCTGAAAAGTAGCAAAAACTATTGATAATAAACATATATTAGTTATAACAAAGACAAATTTGGTATAATTTAATATGGAAAGTAGGGAAAATGGAAGAAAAATTAAAGTTACTTAAAGGAAGAGATTCTTGGAATTTTAATTCAAGTGAAGAACTTCATATTCAGGAAATTAGAGTCAGTGATGGACCATGTGGAATTAGAGAGGATGATAAAAGACATACTTTATTTCCTACTCCTATTGGACTAGCTTCTACTTTTAATAAAGAGTTAGTTAAAAAGGTTGGTGTTGCTTTAGGAACAGACTGTGCTAGAGAGAATATTGATATTTTATTAGCACCAGGTGTTAATATTGTCCGTTCCCCTTTGGGTGGTAGAACTTTTGAATATTTCTCAGAAGACCCTGTTTTAGCAGGGGAAATGGGACTTAATTATATTAAAGGTTTACAGTCTATTGGAGTTGGAGGATGTGTTAAACATTTTGCCGTCAATTCTCAAGAAACAGCAAGACTTTTAGTAAATGAGGTTGTTGATAAAAGAGCTTTACATGATATTTATTTAAGACCTTTTGAAAAGGTTATAAAAGAGGCAAAACCTGTTTCTATTATGTCTAGTTATAATAAGATTAATGGTTTTTATGGAAGTGAAAATAAATATTTATTGACAGATGTTTTAAGAAATAAATGGAATTATAAAGGTATTGTTATTTCAGATTGGGATTCTGTTCATAATCATGTTTCAAGTATTAAGGCAGGTTTAGATGTTTTAATGCCTTATGATAATGGTTATTTTGATAATTCAGTTCTTCAAGCTTATCAAAATAAAGAAATAGTAAATGAAGTTGAGGCTTCGGTTAAAAGACTTCAAACTTTATCTAAAATGATTAATTATGATACTTTGGAAGTGGATGAAGAAGAGCAACATCAATTAGCCAAAGAGGTGGCTAGAGAGAGTATTGTTTTATTAAAGAATGATAATATTTTACCTTTAAATACTACTGATAAATATTTAGTGATTGGGGAATTATTTGAACACCCTGTTTTACAAGGTGGAGGTAGTAGTCATGTTAAACCGAGCAAGGTTATTACACCAAAGATAGCCTTTGATAAATTAAAAATAAATTATGATTATAAAAGGGGTTATTCTAGCTCGACAACTAGTAAATTGAGTAATGAGTTTAAATTAGCTTTAAAAGATGCAGATAAATACAAAGCAATTATCTTTTTTATGGGCTATCTTGATAAAGAAGAACAAGAAGGAATAGATAAGGAAGATATTTTATTACCTTTTAATCAACGGGAATTATTGGATGCTTTTACAGATTATTATGATAATGTTGTTGTAATTGTTAGTACAGGTTCACCTGTGCAAATGGAGTTTGTTCCAGATGTTCCAGCTGTTATTCAAACAAATATGTTAGGGCAAGCGGGTAGTGA
>JAISJY010000181.1 GCA_031261365.1 Caryophanales bacterium
GGAGGAGAAGTTTATGATGCTCGACTTGAAAGTGCTTGGGCAACAAGTGAATGTACTCCGGATTGGGACAATGGTTGGATGTTCCCAATTTATGCTCCTGCTGAAAAAGGAAAACTAATTCCTCAAAAAATACCTCCTATTAAAATATGTCAAGAATATCAAGCTATTCAAGTTTTTGATAATGTTTATGATTTTGCTCATAATATTTCAGGTTGGGTTCAAATAAGTGTTAGAGGTAATAAAGGTGATAGAGTTATTATTAAATATGCTGAGAGATTAGATAATAATAAGATAAATCAACTTAATTTAAGAAGTGCTGAATCTAAAGATGAATATATTTTAAAAGGAGAAGGTTTAGAAATATGGCATCCTCGGTTTACTTATCACGGTTTTCAATATGTAGAAGTTACTTTAATAGGAGAAGTTATTTTGCAAAGTATTATAGCCCAACATTTACATACTGATAATAAATTAATTGGTTATTTTGAAACCGATGATGAAATCATTAATAAATTACATGAAATCTCGGTTATTACAGAGCAAAACAATGAACATTCAATATTAACAGACTGTCCTCAAAGAGATGAAAGGTTTGGTTGGTTAAATGATGTTTCAACTAGAGTATTCCAAGCAGTTAATAACTTTGATATGGATTTATTATTTTATAAAGTAGTTAGAGATATTAAAGATGCTCAAAATGCAGAAGGAATGATAAGTGATACTTGCCCTTATTATACAGGAGGACAACCTGCGGATGTAACTTCCTTGAGTTTTCTTTTATTAGCTAATGAAGCTTATATTCATTATGGTGATAAGAAAATAGTTGAAGATTTCTATTTATATCATAAAAAGTGGGTTGATTATCTTTTAACAAGACAAAAAGATTATATTATGGATTACTATTATTATGCTGATTGGGTACCTGCGGATAAGTTACCAAATGCTTTAAGTGATGGTATTTATATTTCAACAGCCTTTCTTTTTTGGCATCTTAAAACTTTAGCAAAATTAGCAAAGTATATTAATAAGAGAAATGATAATAAAAGATATTTAGAGATAGCCGAGAAGGTTAGAGTTGCTCTTAATAAGAAGTATTATAATGTTGAAACAGGTTTATATAGTCGGGGAACACATGCTGAATTAAGCTTTGCTTTAAACTTAGATATTGTGGAAGCAAAGGAAAGAGCAAAAGTATTAGATAATTTAATTAAATCTATTAATGAGGTTGGAAATCATCTAACTTGTGGTAATCAAGGTTATAGGCATGTTTTTGAGGTTTTATGTAAAGAGGGTTATACTGATTTATTTTTAGATATTTTAAAAAATCCAGAATATCCGGGTTGGGGCTTTATGTTAAAATGTGGAGCAACTACTGTTTGGGAAAGATGGGAAGAAGAAATGAGTAATTTAATGGATTCTTTTGACCATCCAATGTTTGGGGCATATGACCAAATGTTTTATAAATATTTAGCAGGAATTAATTTTGAAGGGTTTGGTTGTGATAATATTATTATTAGACCTATATCGTGTCGGTTAAATTATATTAAGGCAAGTATTCACACGATACATGGACTATTAAGTAGTGAGAGTAAAAGAGTAGGGAAGTATATTAATTATACTATTACAGTTCCAAGTAATAAAATAGTGACCTTCATTCCTCCGTTTAAGATAAAAGAAATAAATGGAATAAAGAGAAATGTTAAAGAAGTTAGGTTAGAATCTGGTGTATACACCATAAAAATAAAGGAGAAATAGAATATGGATTCATTAGTTACAAAAAGATTTAAAGAGGCTAAAAAGATTTATGAAAGTTTAGGAGTGGATGTCAATAAAGCTTTAAGAACATTTAAGACGATACCTGTTAGTTTACATTGTTGGGCTGGAGATGATATTAAGGGTTTTGAAGATTTAGGAGATGTTCATTCTGAAAATGTTGTGACCGGAGCTTACCCTTACCCTGCTAAAACAGGTGATGAATTAAGACAAGATATTGAAAAAGCTTTTTCTTATTCACCATTAAGACATAAAGTTAATTTACACTCTATGTATGCTGAAAGAAAATCTGCTAGAAATGATTTGAATATTGAAGATTTTAGAAAGTGGGTTGATTGGGCAAAAGTTAAAGGTTATGGTTTAGACTTTAATACTTCTTTCTTTACCCATCCGATGATGGATAATGGTAATTCTGTTACTTCATTAAAAAAGGAAGTTAGAGATTATTGGATTAAAGCAGGTATAGATAGTCGGAAGATATCTTTAGCTATTGGTAAGGAATTAAATTGGAAATGTTATAACAACTTTTGGTTTCCTGATGGTATGAAAGATATGCCTGCCAATAAGATGCTTTTTAGAACTTTATTAAAAGAATCTTTAGATAAGATATTTGAATATAAGTTTAATAAAGAAGAAAGAAAATATACAGCAGATGTTTTAGAAGGTAAATTGTTTGGTATTAGTACTGAAGCTTTTGTGGTGGGCAGTCATGACTTTTATATTGCTTATGCGGTTAAGAATAATATAGGTGTAACAATGGACTTAGGGCATTACAATGTTGGTGAAGTAATATCAGATAAAATAAGTGCAGTAGCTCCATTTGTTAATGACATCATGCTACATGTAAGCCGTGGTTTACATTGGGACAGTGATCATGTTGTTATTCAAGATGACCAATTATTTGAAATAATGAGAGAAATTAAAAGAGCTGATTTATGGCAAAAAGTAGCTATTGGCTTAGATTTCTTTGATTCTTCTATCAATAGAATTGCTGAGTGGGCAATAGGTTTAAGAGCAACTGCTAAAGCTATTTTAGCATCTTTATTAGAACCGACTGAATTATTATATAAGGCTGAGCAAGAAGGTGATTATACGAGAAGATTATATTTATTAGATGAAGTTAAGAACTTACCAATTAATGATATTTGGAATTATATTTTAGAAACAAAAGGTATAGCTAAGGGTTTAGAAGTTATTGATGGTATTAAAGAGTACGAAGAAGAAGTACAAGCAAAGAGGTAGTATATGAAGAATTTATTAAAACATCCTTTATTATTAGAGTTCACTAGAATTACTGATAATATGTATCGTTTAGGTTATGATGAGAGAAATGGGGGAAATATTTCTTATTTATTAAAGGAAGAAGAAATTAAAGGTTACCTTAATCCTTTGAAAGTATTAAGAGAATTAGATTTAGGATTTGAAACTAAAACATTAATCGGAAAATACTTTTTAGTAACAGGGACAACTAAATATTTTAGAAATACTTCTTTTGACCCTGAAACTAATTTAGGTTTATTTAGAATTAAAGAAGATGGTAAAACGGCTCAATTATTATGGGGTTATAAAGATGGGGGAACTTTTACAAGTGAAATCTCGGCTCATTTAATGGTTCATGAAACAAGATTAGCAATTAATCCTAAAAATAGAATTGTTATGCATTGTCATCCTTTGAATATTATTATTTTAACTCATGTTGAAGAGTGGAATGAAAAGGAAGTTACTTTAAAATTATGGAGAACAATGACTGAATCTGCCGTGGTTTTTCCTGAAGGTGTTGGTATTATGCCTTGGATGGTAACAGGTAATAATGAAGCAGGGAGACTTACTAGTGAGAAAATAAAAGAATATAGATTAGTAATGTGGGCTTTACATGGTATCTATGGAGTTGGTAATGATTTTGATGAGGCTTTTGGTTTAATAGAAACTGTGGAAAAAGCAGCTGAATTATATTTGAGAACTAAGGCTTTAGGTGAGGTTAATACTATTGATAATGAGGGTATTAGAGCTATTGGGAAAAGATATAATTTAACTTTAAAAGAAGAGTTTTTAAAATGATTAAATGTTATTTGGCAGTTGATATTGGGGCATCAAGTGGGAGAACTATTGTTGGTTATTATCAAGGTTCTGAATTAGTTTTAAAAGAAACACATCGGTTTTCTAATAAGGTAAAAAAGTTAGAGAGTGGTTTAGTTTGGGATATTGATAATTTATATAATCAAATTATTAAAGGTTTATCTAATGCTTTTAAAATGGGGTATGAGCCATTAAGTTTAGGTATTGATACTTTTGGAGTTGACTATGCTTTATTAGACGAAAACAATAATTTAATTGGTAATGTTAGAGCATATCGAGATGAAAGAGGAAGTAAGGCTAGGAAAGAGTTTATTAAAAAGTTTTCTGAAAAGGAACAATTTAATAAAACAGGCATTATTTGTTTAGACTTTAATACTTTATATCAGTTATATGATGATTATTTAAATAGTAAATTAGAAAAGGCTCATTCAATAGTTTTCTTACCTAACTATTTATCTTATTTATTAGGGGCTAAATTATGTAATGAGTTTACTATTGCTTCAACAAGTGGTCTTTTAAATAATGAAAGTAAGGAATATGAAAAAGATTATTTAGATGTTTTAAATATAAAAAGAGAACAATTATTAGAATTAGTAGAACCGAATACACTTATTGGAACTTTGTCAAATGAAGTTATTGAAAAGGTTGGTTTTAATTGTCAAATAGTTGCGGTTTCTTCCCATGATACAGCTTCAGCAGTTTATGGTAATAATATTCAAGATGATACTATATTTTTATCTAATGGTACTTGGTCTTTATTAGGAGTTTTATCTCTAGAGGCTATTAAAAGTGAAAAAGCTTATGAGGCTAATTTTTCCAATGAAGGAAGCATTAATGGGGTTAGGTTTTTAAAGAACATCATGGGGTTATGGATTTATAATTGTTTAAGAGCTGAATTAGATCCAACAGCGGATATTGTTTTATTAAATGAAAAAATATTATTGAGTAATTATCAAGGAACTTTTGATGTTAATGATAGTAGTTTGTTTGCTCCTAAATCTATGAAGGAAGCTATACTTGAATTATTAAAAAAGAATAATGTTCCTTTACCTCAAAATAATATTGATTTATATTATGCTGTTTTTGCGTCTTTAACCTTGGCTTATCAAAAAGCAATTGAGGAATTAGAAATAATAGTTCAAAGAAAATATAAAACTTTAACGGTTTTTGGAGGAGGCATTCAAAATGTTGTTCTTAAAAAACTAATGCTTCAAAATATAAAAAAAGAAATAATTTTTGGAGAAATTGAAGCGACTGCTATCGGTAACATTTTAAGTCAAGTAAATTATTCAAAGATATCAAGGTAAATATCTTGATTATAATCACCAAAGCTAGAACCAAAGATGTTAATACCTCCAACATAATGACTATCTTTTTTAACTCCTATTTTTAAAGAGATGTAATTTTGTTTTTTTAAGTTTAAATCACTTAATTTAACATTACTAATAAACTCATTGTTTAAAGTTGAACCATTTTCAGTTATAGACCAATTAGTTAAAATACCAAATTGAGTTAAATCATTAGACCACCATTCTGGGTTGTTTTGTCCTTTTCTACCTCCAAAATCACCAGGAGAAGTATAAGTGCCTATTTCAATATCATTAAGCCAAATAGTAATATCGCTTTTCCAGTCATTTCTAAAGTATTGAGCTTCAGAACAAGTTTCAAAAGAAATAATAATTTGACTTATTTTTCTGGGTATTTGTTTTAAAGAGATACGGTATTCTAAAAAACCAGCCTTGAACCATATTAAACCTGCTTTATATCTTTCAGGATGAAAGAAGATGTTTTCATCATTGTCCATACCGATAGTGTGTTCAAAAGTAGCAATACCACAACCTGCTTCAATGTTGTAATTGACATAAGAACCAATTGGAATATTAAATCTTTGGTAATTATTCTTTTGAGTTTCATTATCTAAAAAAATAAAAGTTAATTGTTCAATACTTCTTCCTACTAATCTTATTTTACCTAAATTAGAGTTTGTCTTTTCACTCACGACAAAGCCGACTTCTTCTAAAATAGTAACATTTAAAGAGGTTGTAGATAAAGGTGAGTTTATCTTTTTAGCAAGTTCTTGAACATTTAAACTTGATTTAGATAATAGTTGTAATATTTGTATTCTTTGGGGTGAAGACAAAGCCCTTCCTATATTGATTATTTCTAGATAATCATCAAAGATATTCATCTCTCTATTTGTTAACATATTCTTTCTCCTTATACAATATATTTGTAATAGTCAAAATAATTTTAACATATTTTTGTAATAGTATTGTATTTAATTGCAAGAAAAAATATAATTCAAGCAGATATGAAAAATATATCAAAAATAATTGTCTCATTGCCTTTGTTTGCTCTCTTGTTAATAGGTTGTAATAATAACCCAAGTAGTCAAGTATCAAGTAGTGAGAGTTCAGAGCCAGAAATCATAGAAGCTAAAAACAATTATTATTCTAATCCCACTGTTCCAATTTTAAACGGCGAAAAGAAAATAACTTATATGGCTGACCCTTTTACTTTTAGAGATGATGATGGTTATTTCTATTTGTATTGTACTCAAACTGAGGTTTGGTTAAATGAAACAACGAGGTCTTTTAAAAGAGGACCAACTTATAAATCTATTGATGCTGTTAATTGGGAGTACATCGGTGATGTTTTTAATAATTATGTTATTGATTGGGGAACTTCAGGAGCTGGTGTTTGGGCACCTACTTTGATTAAGGTGGCTGATAAATATAATTTTTATTATTCTTTATCAACAGGTGGTGATAGTAATCCAGGCATTGGGGTGGCAGTTGGTGATACTCCTAATGGACCTTGGACTCATTATGGTAAATTATTTAATTCTAATGAAATAGGTGTTAAAAACTCAATTGACCCTTATGCTTTTTATGATAATAATCAATTATATTTGGTTTGGGGTTCTTATGGTGGGCTTATTACCATTGTTGAATTAGCTGATGACGGTCTTTCTTTAAAGAATGGCTTAGAATATCAAAGAGAACATAAAGTGGCTATTGCGGGGTATGCTATTCAAGAGTCTAACAATTATGAAGGAACAATTATAGAAAAGATAGATGATTATTACTATTTGTTTTTATCAACAGGTACTTGTTGTTCTGGAGCTTCTTCTTCCTATCGGGTTGTAGTTGCTAAAAGTAATAATTTATTTGGTCCTTATACTGATAGTAAGGGGAGAGATATGTTTAGACCAAAGTCTGGTGACTATGTTGTTAATCCAAGTGTTGGAGGAGTTATGGGTGTTGGTCATAATGGCTTATTTAGAGATGATTTAAATCAGTTATGGATGATTTATCATGGTTATGATACAACAGGTGTTTTTCCTGATTATCGGATTACTTATTTAGATAAATTGATAATTAATAAAGAAACAGGAATGCCTGAGGTTAAAGATAAATTAGCAAGTAATCATCAAATATTGCCTGGACCATATATTAAGATATTGGAGGAATAAATGAAGGCTAAATTATTATTAGTTGTATTTTTATTAGTTTCTTGTACTGTTGAAAGTTCAAGTTCTCAAAAAGAGAGTTCATTTGTTAGTTCTTCTGAAACTGCAGAATTAGAACAAAAGACTTTTACTAATCCTATGCATATTATTCAAGAAGACGGTAATGAATTGTTTGTTACTATTGCTGACCCAGAACTTTTAGCAGGTGATGATGGTTATTATTATATGTACCCAACTAATGCTGAATGTGAAATGGGAAATAAAGGGGTGATGTTTGACTTAGGTCCTATTTTTAGAAGTGATGATATGCAGAATTGGCATTATGCTGGTAGTGCTTTTGAAGGTAATCAAGATGCGATTAATTGGAATATAGAAGCGATGAAAACGGGAGGTGTTTGGGCACCAAGTGTTTTAAAAGTAGGAGATAGATATAATTATTATTATTCTTTGTCAGGTTGGGGTGATACTAATCCGGGCATTGGAGTAGCGAGTTCTCCCACACCTTATGGTCCTTGGACTCATTATGGTAAATTAGTTGACCAAGTAGGAAGTGGGGTTAGAAATGGTATTGACCCTCATGTCTTTTATGAAGGAGAACAATTATATATGATTTGGGGTTCTTTCTTTGGTATTGCGATTATTGAATTAACAGATGATGGTTTAGAAGTTTTTTATGGTAGTCATTATAAAGATTATGTTAAGTACATTATAGAGAATAATAATGGAACTAGTATGGACATTAATAAGAATTATGAAGGCTCATTTTTATTTGAGAAAGATGGTTATTATTACTATATGGGAAGTCAAGGAAGTTGTTGTTCAGGTATCAGCAGTACTTATAGAGTTAAAGTTGGCAGAAGTGATACTTTGTTAGGACCTTATTTAAGTAAAGAGGGTCATGATTTAACAGAAGAACCTTATGGGGAATTAGCCATAGCCCCTAATGATTTAGTAACAGGTACAGGTGGTAGTGTTTTATTTGAAGACTTTGCAGGTGAATTGTGGATGGCATATCATGGCTTTTATAAAGATGGTTTAGACCCTAATCAAAGAGTTTTATTTATTGATAAAGTTTTATTTGATGCAGAGGGATGGCCTTATATTGAAAATAAGGAAGCCTCATTAGAAGAAAAAGTTACACCTTGGTTAGTGAAAAGATAAGCATACTATATAGGAAATGACAAGTAGAAAAAGAAGAAGTTGAAAAAAAGTTCATTGGTTAATAAAAGATAAGAAGGCAAAACAAAAAGATAACTATAGAAATATAGATCTTAATAA
>JAISJY010000194.1 GCA_031261365.1 Caryophanales bacterium
CGTAGCATAAGTATGAAAAATATTACCTGTCCAATGTTGCATATGACAAGTTAAAACAAGTGAAATATCTTTAAACCAAATCGGTAAATCTTTTCTTTCTTCTAATTTCTTCAAATGATACTTATTAACAATTAGTTTTTGAACTACATTTATAACTTTAGAAATATCTTGAGATGTTCCATAAATCCAGGCAGTTTCAATTTGTTTATTCTCTTTATCAGCTTCAGGAGCATAAATAGCTTCTAAAGTTGTGGTATCATTTTCCTTTTTTAAGAAAAACCGCTTATCAAGAACTTCAGCTTTAGCACTATATAAATAAAAGTAGTCTGGTTGTCTTAAAACAATAAGAGGAGTTAAAGGACTTCTCCACCCCTCTGGGTATGTTATTAGTTTTCCATACTCATTTACTTCATATTCCTTATCAATAGAGGAAGAAAAGATATTTTGTTTAATACCTTTAATAACAGTTTTAAGACTTCTTATTTTTTCAAAAAGAGTCGCCTTTATTTCTATTTTATTATTATTAAAACTAACTGTTAAATCTCCTTTAACATCTTGATTTCCACCCCAAATTATTTTATCAGAATAATAAGTATTATCTTTTTTAATAAAGGAGTGTGGCAAAACGGTATATTGATTATTGAAAGAAAATATTTCAAAATAAAACTCATATCCATCTTTAATAATATGGTCATTTTGTAGTCTAAAACTTAGTTCTTGCATAAGCCTTCTTTCTTTTTAAACTTTGGTAAATAGCAAATAGTCAAAAGTAATCCAAGCATTAACATCAATTCTAATAGTGTTGAACCCTGCAGTTAAAGTAATAGTTAAACTCTCGGCAGTCAATTCACATTGAGGCCAAGCATTAATTGTTGATGCACTTAAATTAATATCTTGAGTTGCTCCTCCATTAACTTTTACAGCAAGACCTGTTGATGCTCCGTTACAATAAGAAAAGCGAAGGGTATAGCTACTTGTTTCTTCAACTCGGACTTGAGCTTCAAGATAACCTCCATTCTCAATACCACCTTGAGCAAACCAATTACTTAAAGAACCATGATTAGCAGGAGCTCCACCACTACTTTTACACATTTCACCCTCAACTCTAAAAGAAGTTAATTCAGGTGTAGTATATGGGTATAATCCAGCATTATTACCACCAACAATAAAATAATCTAATTCAATATAATTATCATCAAAAATATCGTTTTTTATAACTGAAATTCTATTCCACCCAGCAGTTAAAGTAATAGTTACTGTTGCTACTTTTGGTTCATAAAAACCTTCTGCACCCCAACCTGTTTTTAATAAGTTCTCCAAATTAGCTGAAAAACTTCCATTAACTAATACATTATATTTTGTAGCATTTGAATCTGTTGTATAAGCCACTTTAAACTCTCTTGTTCCAGCCGAGAAAGCATAATAATTTAGTGAAACTCCTTGACCATAATTATCAATACCACCAATATAATAACCACCATGTGCTAAAGGATTACCTCTAACATGATTAGTATTATTTATTAAATCCTCCGCTTCAAATAATTGTTCTCTATCTGCATGTGTTCCAATAGTATCTAAAATACCTCTTTGAACAGGCGTTAAAGTAGCATCACTACCTAAAATCACATTAGATACTGAGGCAAAATTAGCAGTTGTACTTCCTAACTCAACTCCATTTGAAATAATAGAAATGCCTATTTCTCGTCCCCACTGTGCCTCTGGTATACCAATTAAAACAACACTAAAAGAAATAGTGCCATTCCCATTATCTATACTATTAAAAGTTCCTTCACTAGATAAAACTGTTAATACTTTACTATGATGTTCATGTTCATTATTAGTATATGCTTCAAAAGGATTAACACCAAAAGTTGTTGGCAATAATAAAGCTCCATAAACTTCTACTGTTTCAGGAATAGTTGCTCTAAATCTTAAACCTGAACTCTCTAAATCTAAAACATCTTCAGCATTCGTGACAATTTTAACTGTTTTTTCAATAGTAGTATCGGCTTTTACATTTATTTTATTAAAAGAAAAACCTAAAATACCAACTAAACCAATAAATAAAATCTTAATTATTTTTTTCATTTTACCCTCCTATTCCCATTCTGATAGCCAATGATAAGGATTATCTCCTAATGCTTCGGCACTTATACTACTTTCTGCAAAATCATTTGTCTCCAACTTCTCTTCTTTCAACTCCAACTTTGTGTACTCTTTCTTCATTATTTTTCCTCCTATTTAATGCTAAAAAGCATATAATCCAATGTAATCCAACTACTTAAAGCCTTAAAGGTTATGTTGTTATAGCCTTTGACTAATGAAACTTCTAAACTTTCTTCTGTTAATTGACAGTCAGGCCAAGGTGTTGTTGATAAACTTAATGATAAAGTATGGCTTTCACCACCTACTATTAAATCAATATTTGTTGAAGTTCCATTACAATATGAAAAAGTAACAGTATAAGTACCTGCTGTTTCTACTAATACTCTATAATTTACATAATCATTTGTTTCAATACCTCCTTGAGCATATTTATTACTTAATCCTTCTTTATTTACAGGAGCCTCTGTTCCTATTCCTCTGCCTAATTCACCTTCCACTTTAAAAGAGTTTAATTCATAAGAAAAATCGT
>JAISJY010000026.1 GCA_031261365.1 Caryophanales bacterium
TATATATATATATATATATATATCGGTTCTGATTAAATTATTCCTTTCATAAGATACTTTAGTCATCTATCAATTTCCTCTTATTATGTATATTATTCTACCATAAATCTGTTAATTTCAATTAAATAATTATTACTTTTCTAAAAATGATAACTATTCTACACCTTCAAACAACAACCCTACTTAATTTCTATTTCTTTAATTAACTTACTTGCATTTTCCTTATTAGCAAACTCTTTAATATCTACTACTTCATATATTTTATAATGAGTTCCTAAAACAACCTTAATGACATCGCCTATTTTGACAATATAACTAGGTTTAACTTGTTTATCATTAACATACACTAAATTGTGGTCTGCTAACTTATTAGCTACACTTCTTCTTAAAATAATACGAGATACTTTTAAAAACTTATCTAACCGCATCAGATTCTATTTAATATTGATAAAATAACTTGTCCAAAAGGTTCTTCAACTACTTCAAAGTTTAAGTTAACAGAAGCAGTTCCTAAAGTTGCTGTAATATAAGTTGCTCCTAAATGTCTTGGATGTACTCTAATACCTATAACATGTCCATCTCCATCTTTAACATTTGCTATGGAAGCTACATAAGTATCACCTACCGAGAACAAAACTTCATCAGATTTATGTCCATTAGGGTCAGGATTAATAGTTAAAGTAAAGTCATAATCAGTACCTAAATACAATTCAGTTTGAGATGTTTCATTCCAATTCAAAGTATATGTTGTATCACTAATATCTATTGTTTCTGAATTAGTATAACCTTGATATGTAGCCGTGATTTCAACTTGTCCCATTCTATTAAAAGTAACTCTTCCTTCATTATCAACACTTGCTCTATCATTACTAGCCGAGAAAGAAACACCAGAAGTAATTGGAGCTTTATTAGTATCATAAACTGTAACTTTATATTCGGTCGAACTGCCTACCACTGCTGGAATACTTGGAGTTTTTAAATAAATAAATCCACTTGAATGACTATTTAAAGCAACCACTGAAGTATTAGTCCTTCTATTACTAGGTAGTGTATAAGCCTTAACATTACTATATTTTCTTACATGAACAATACCCGGAACTAAAACTGAAGAACTTTGAGTGAAATAATAAGGTGTAAAGGAATAATGAGAATCACCACCCCAACCATACTTACCACTTACTTTATTTAAAGTCAAAGCTAATTTAAAATCAATTAATAAGTCAACAAACTTATAACCTGCATAAGAAGGGTCTTCTTCAATTAATTTTGGAATAATAACTAAAGTATAAAGTTTTTCTCTCTTATAAGGTTGGTCTTCAATTGTTCTAAATAAATTATACCCACCCCATTCATAATCTTGAGTTAATAATCTTAAATATTGGAACCATGCCCATGCTAAAGAATAATTCTCTAAAGTGTTTCCATGATAACCGTGATTAGTTAATGGAACATCATTATTTTTTAAAGCTTGAGAACCATTATAATAAGACATTCTGTCTAAATAATAACTATGAGCAGGATTACCATCTACTCCCTTTTTAAACCATTGATATGTTTGAGAAGCACTTTCAGCCATACCTTCTTCAGCCCAACTATCAAAATCTTCAGTATAATTATTTCTTAACCAAACAGATTCATTAATCAAATGAACATATTCATGAACGATAGTATTTATCATTGCTCCACTGCCAGGATAAGTATCAATATTAATACAGTCTGTATTGTTTAAACCGCTTGATAAATCACTAGGAGCAAAATAACCGGCAATATAACCAGAATTACCATTTGGTTCATAACCATCTTGAATATCATAGTAAATCAAAGCTAATTTTCCATCTCTATTAGCATCATAACCATCTCCATAATATTGTTGTTCTATAACATAAGCTTCATCAAATAAAGTTGCTGCTGAGTTTGCAGTACCTGTAGTAATAGCATGTGTACTTACAAAACCAATGCTAGAATCAGAAGTTTCAGTCCAAATAACAGCATGTTCACTAACCGCTGCTACAACTAATGGTAAGTCATATAATTGATTAGTAGAATTATTAATTGCTTGATAATATTTACCAAACTTATCTTTGTATAAATCACCAACTTCATAAGTAACGGCTGGATTTTCTTTATTATCTAAAATTGTTGGGTAATCACCAGCAGCTTTTTTAGCTGAACGAGGATATCTTACTTCAATTTCATAAAGTTCTTTACCTGCAATAGTTGTCATATTTCTAACTGACCTTTCAATGCCTTTTTCATCTACTCCTATTTTAAATTGTAAAGGTTTACCATTTAAAGCTTTAGGTTGTTCAACACTCAGAGATGAACCACCAGGAAAACCAGGAACTGTAACTTCAGTGTTACCTGAATATTGATTTAAAGCAGTTGCCATAATATCACCAATATATTCACTATTTTCATCAGTATCAACTAAATAATTGCTAACAGTTATTAAATAATCACCAACTACATTATCTATTTCGGCACTTATAGTAGCATTACCAACTGAAACAGCGGTTACTACTCCATTATTAACAGTTGCTATTGTTTCATCACTACTTGTCCATTCGGGATTTGGAAAACTGACAATAGCTGGAATAGTACTAACAGTTAATGTTCTTTTAGAACCAACAATTAAATCATCACTTGAATTAGAATTAACAATGACTGTTAAAGGGTGAACTACTTCTTGAACATCAAGTTCATAATTCGTCCCCACACCATCTACTGTCGCATTAATAAAAACATGTCCAACTGCAATGGCTGTAACTAAACCACCATGTTCTGTAACAGTAGCAACACTTGAATTACTACTTGTATAAGTTACTTGAGGATTACTAACAACTATTGGAACAGTTACAACATTTAATTGACGAGTTTCACCAACATTTAAAGGTCCTTCCTCTTCTGAAGTAATAGTAACTGAAGTAGGATAAATTAAATCGGTGCTGGAACTGTCTTCTATACTAGAACTGTCTTCTGTTTCAGAACTTGAACTTTTATCTGGAGGGTTACAACCCACTACTAACAACGATAATAAGACTAATAATGATAAATTCTTTTTCATAAATACTTCCTTTCGCATAATTTCAAGAGTATTGAAATATATATCTTTTGCAATAACTTGTATATTATATATATAAATATTTGAAATAATCAGTGAAAAGGCTTACAATACAAATAGAAGAGAGATGAGGTATAATGAAATATATGTATCAAAAAATAATTACTGATGACTATGAATATCTAAAATGGGAAACAGATAATCCTAAGGCTTTATTGGTCATTAATCATGGTATGGCTGAAACTCCTTATAGGTATGATAACTTTGCTCAATTTTTAAATGAAAATGGTTATGAGGTTTATGCTATCTTTGCTAAAGGTCATGAAGAGGGCAAACAATTAGGGCATCTTGATAAAGGTGATTATAATTTAAGTATTGAAAACACTCATAAATTAATTAATATTTTGCGTTCCCGATATGATAATAAAGTCATATTATTTGGACATTCAATGGGGTCTTTTATGGCTAATAGATATGCTCAATTATATGGTTATACTTTAGATGGGCTTGTTTTATCTGGCTCTAGTTATCCGGGTTTATTAGAAAAGATAGGGGCAGTTTTAGTTAATCTTATTTATGCTCTTTCTTTACATAAAAATAAAAACTCAAAGTTTTGTAAAAAGTTAACTTTTGGTTCTTATAATAAACATATTAAAAACCCTAAAACAGAGTTTGACTGGTTATCAAAAGATGCAAACGAGGTTAAGAAATATATTGATTCTCCTTTATCTGGTTTTGATTGTACTATTGGTTTTTATAAAGAGTTTATTCCAAATATGGCTAAATTAAATAGATTTTTAAATGATATACCTAAAACTTTACCTATTTTATTAGTTTCAGGAAGTGAAGACCCTGTTAGTAATAATGGTGAGAAAATTAGAACATTGTTAGTTAATTTAAAAGATAAACAAAAGATAGAAAGAGTAGAAATAAAATTATTTGATGATATGCGACATGAAATATTAAATGAAGTGGATAAGAGTTTAGTTTATCAAGAGATTTTAGATTTTTTAAACTCAATACAATAATCTTTTAAATAACATTCTAAACATTTCGGCTTTAAACTTTTACAAATATCTCTACCAAAAAATATTAATTGGTGATGTAAATCTCTTAAACATTCTTTATTAAAATACTTTTCAATATCTTTTTGAGTAGTAATTAAAGATTTAGCCTTACTTATGCCTAAACGGTGACTAATTCTATTAACATGAGTATCAACAGGACACATTGGTAATTTAAAATATTCAATACTAATAACTGAAGCGGTTTTTCTGCCAATGCCTGGTAATTTAAGCATTTCATTAAAATCACTTGGGAACTCTCTGTCTTGCAAAATTAAAGCTAACTCTTTTAAATATTTAGCTTTGTTTAAGTATAAGCCTAATGATTTAATATAATCGCTGATATCATTGGCTTGGGCTAATTCTTTAAAAGAAGAGTATTTCTCAAATAGTTTAGGTGTTATTTTATTAACCGCTTTATCGGTTGTTTGAGCTGATAATATAACTGCAATAACTAGTTGATATAAATTAGAAAAATTGAGAGAAGGTTTGGGGTTAGGGTAATGTTCATTAAATAAATTAACAATTATTAAAGCTTTATTCGTCATCATCTAACCAAGTTTTAGTCGTTATCTTATTTGTTTCTTCAATATTTTTGTCCCATTTATCAGAAATAGTTGTTCCTCCCTCATTTCTAATTTCTTCTCTAATCCGATAACTTCTTAATATTTTATCAACATTTCCAATAGTTTTATATTTAGAACTTGTAGCATCACTCAAAGCTTGAACTATTAAGTCTTGAGTAAAACCATATTCAATCCAAGATTTAATAATATCAATTTCGGGAGGTGAGAAAGTACGACCAAACTCTTTTTCAACAATTTCAAAAATAGACTTAAACTCATTAGTGTTTTCTTTGTAAGAAGATAAAAAGATTTTAGTTAAAGCATCTTTAATACCTTTAAGAGAAGTTTGCATTTTTTTAGTTCCATCAACAATATTTATAACATAACCTTTATTCATTAAATTAACATAATAAACTTGTAAATCATCCATAGATATTTTCATTTTTAAAATAATAATTGAAGGCGGAACATAACTTGTACCAGACTCCAAACAATAATTAATAAGCAACAAAATAACTACCTCGTTTTCTGATAAATCTAATTCTCTATAATAGTTAATTAATGCTTTCTCAAAGCTAATAATATTATTGTCCATTATTTCTTTCCTCCTTATTTGCTTTCCTTTGACTGATAGGTTGTAAAGGTCCAAATATTTTACACACTCCAAGCAAAGGTCTTAAGATTCTCAACAACATATACCTATCTTGCATTTTATATAGTATGTCTAAAACCCTAACATCTTTGATTTCTCTTCTGAAATCTTTCTCTAAAATATGCATTCTTGGTAATTGAAAACCTAAGTCAATTAAAATACAAATTAAATTAAAAAGAGTTAATCCAATGCCAATAAAAAGTAATAAATAAATATTAAGCAAAAAGGAAACTAATATTAAAGAAACACTTAATACTGCTAATAAAAAAGAAAACAATTCTACTACATTATAGACTTTTAAATATTTACTATGTTTTTCATTAACATTAGCAAAAGATAAAATGTTCATAACATGAAAATAACTTGATAAACTACTACTATTTAAATCTCTAGCATTAATAATAATCACTCCCTCTTTAGCATTATAAATATCAAAATCTGGGTAAGAGTTTGACTGTAATATTTGCACAGGCGTTACTAAATAATTATGAAAATGATTTTGTAATACTTCTCTGCCACTTAAAGCAAAAGGATTTTTAAACTTATAATATGTCATAAAAATACTATTAAATAAGAAATCAAGACCTAATAGTATTAATAGAGATAACAAAACTATAAGTAAATTATAGAGAGGATGAGAAAAAAACATATTTATTTATTAAGTTTGTCTCGGAAATATGGACTAGGTTTAAAAGTTATAACATTGCTAGGGAAAACTTCAATTATTTTTTCATTTTTGATATCATATCCTTTATGTTGCTTATGTTCTTTAACTTTGAAACTGCCAAAGTTCTTGATAGTTAGTGAGCCTTCTTTTTTAATCCGTTCTGAAACACTTAAAAAGATAATATCAACTATTTTCTTAGCTTTCTCTTTACTAATATTAGCATTAGTAGCAACAATTTCTAATAATTCCTTCATAACTTATGAACTCCTTCAGAAGGTTTAACCAAATAAAACTCTGGCAAATAACCTACTTTCTTTAAATATTGCTCACTGACAGTTTGAACAACTTTTTCATATAAGTCTTGTGGAATAATACTAACTGTACAACCCCCAAACCCAGCCCCTGTCATTCTAGCTCCAATACCTCCATTAGAATTAATTAAATCAACCAATGTATCTAACTCAAAACAAGAAACTAAATAATCATCTCTTAAAGAAGCGTGTGATTCGTTTAATAATTGAGCAAATCCCACAATATTACCACTATTTAAATATTGTTTTGCTTTAAGTGTTCTCTCTTCTTCACTAATACAATGCTTAACTCTTTTATATAAAGTATCAGGGAGCAATTTTTTAATCTCTAATAAGTGACTACTGCTAATTTCGCACAGCGTACCTCCACTTATACCATTTTTGTTTAATATTTTTAAGGCTTCTGTACACTCTGAAACTCTCTCATTATATTTAGAATCCTCTAATCGTCTAACCTTTTTTGTATTAGCCACCACTAGATAATATTCTTTCAACTGCAAAGCCACATAAGAATAATCTAAAGTATTACAGTCTAATAAAACTGCCCCATTCTCTTTAGAAAAGGTCACAGCAAATTGGTCCATAATTCCCGAACTAACCCCAACATATTCATTTTCAACCTTTTTAGCAATTTGAACTAATTGTAAAGGAGTTAAATTATAAGAAAACTCATCATTTAAATATTTTGCTATTAACATTTCAACAGAAGCCGAAGAAGATAAACCACTACCAATAGGTAAATTAGAAGAAATTAATAAATCAAAACCACTTTCTAATCTTTTTATTTTATCAAAAAAGAAAATAATACCCTTAATATAAATAGACCAAGACTTTTCTTCTTTAATTAAATTATCTATTTCAAAACTATAAATCTCTTTTGAAAAACCTTGTGAAAATAATCTAACAGTTCTCTTACTATTTTTAGCAAATACTCCCATTGTCCCTATACTTAAAGCACATGGTAAAACATGCCCTCCATTATAATCAATGTGTTCTCCAATAAGATTTACCCGTCCCGGAGAAAAGTAACTAACTTCACCTTCTTTTTTAAAAACATTTCTAAATTCTTTTTTCATATTGTGCTTATAATTATACAATAATTTAGTCAGATAAAATAAGACAAATTAGATATTTTTAAAGTTAAGCATTTTTTATTTGTGTATTTTAATTTGTATGCTAAAATAAAATATGTTTATATAGGAGGTGAAATATGTTTTTAGATTTAAATTCCGCCCTTGTTGGCTTCGTTGGCTATGCTTACTTCTTTTTAATTGTCATAATTGCTTTTTGGTTTGGTAAATTAACGAAAAGTGTTGGGGCTGGTTTTTTTACCTTTTTATTATTAAACTTAGCCGTTTATACTGTCTTTGTTACACCTTTCCAAGAAAGTCCATTACTTAGTTTTTCATTAGCTCATGGTCTTGAAGACTTAGTTGCTTTATCTATTCTTTTCATTGCTCCTCTAGAAGCATTAATTACCGAAGTAGAAGCACTTTTACATATACCAGAAAACATTTATTTTTGGGGCTTTTTAGGAGTTATAGTTGTTTTCTTTGTTTTATTCACAATTTTAGGCTTCGCTGGAAAAGACAAACTAGATAAAACAGGTAATGTTGAATACCCTCATAACAAGTTTGCAAGATTTTTAGGCGGTTTATTAACCTTTATTGTTTTTGCAGGTTTAGTTTATTTAGTTGTTATTAGTATAGTAACACCTAGTAATCCCCCTGCTACTGAAACTATTATTTTTTTAAAGTCTCTTTTTTAAACTTTAAATAAAACAAAAAGATACAGGCATCTTTTGGAGGTGCCTTTTTCTAAATAAGGAGGTCGCATGATAAAAGATTTATTAGAAAATGTTGAACAATTAAAATCTTTTTTACTTACTCTTCACCCTTATGATATTGCTCAACAATTTAAAGATTTAAATGAAGACGAAATAGATACTGTTCTAAATGTATTAGATGATGATACTAGAAATGAAGTTTTAGTTTATTTAGAAGCCGAAGATGCTGCTGATATTATTGAAGATTTATCTTTAGCTGAGAAAATTGATATTTTAGAACACTTACAACCCGATGATGCTAGTGATATTATTCAAGAGTTAGATGAAGATGACCAAAAAGAAATCTTAGAAGCTTTAGATAATGACTCTGATTTAATTAAATTAAATGAATATGAAGATAATGAAGCTGGTTCCGTTATGAACCCTAACATTTTAATATTTAATCAAGATATAGATGTTGCTTTAGCCACTAAAAACCTAATTAAAGAAGCTCCTAAAGTTGAAAACATTTCTATTATCTATGTTACTGATTTCAATAACAGATATCTTGGAGCTGTTCCTTTAAAAAGATTACTAGTTGCTAAAAGTCCTTTAACTGTTAAAGAAATAGTTGAAGAAGTTCCTTTTGTTTATGATACTGATAATTTAACTTTAACCTCTAAAGCCTTAAAAGATTATGACTTAATAGAAATACCCGTTGTAAATACTGATTTAAACTTATTAGGTGTTGTTACCTTAGATGATGCTATTGATACTTACCAAGAAGAAATAAGAGAAGACTATGCTAAATTAGCCGCCTTACCAAATGATGTTACTGAAGCCAAAGTTTTTTCTTCGGCATTCCATAGATTACCTTGGCTTGTTATTTTATTATTATTATCTTTTCCCATTGCTTTAGTTACGAGTGCTTTTGAAGATACTCTAGCTCAAATTGCTATTTTAATGATATTTACACCTTTAATATTAGATGCTTCTGGGGATGTTGCAACTCAAACTTTAGCTATAACTTTAAAAATGTTAGCCACTGAAGAAAGAGGCTTATTTAGATCCGCCTCCAAAGAAATATGGACAGGCTTTTTTAATGGTTTAATCATGGGTGTTATTGCTTTTTTAGCCTCCTTATTATTTGCAACTATTAATCCTTCTTTAACTGATAATCCTTTTTTATTAAGTTTTATTGTTGGTATCTCTTTATGGGTAACTGTTTTTGCAGGACCAATAATTGGCTTTCTAGTTCCGCTTTCTTTTAAAGCTATGAAAATAGATGCAGCCGTTGCCAGTGGTCCTTTTATTACATCATTAATTGATATAGTTGCCTTACTTATCTACTTTGGCTTAGCCACACTTTTATTGGGGGCATTATGAGAAAAATAAACTTTCACCAAACAGATACTCAATTTAAAAAGATACTTTCTTCTTTTCATGGTTATGATTTAGCTCAATTAGTAAATGCTGTTCCTAATGAAAATAAATTAAGAATATTAACTAATTTAGATACTAAAAAATTAATTGATGTTTTTAATGAATTAGCTAATCAAAAAGAAATATTAGAACTTTTAGGAAATGATTTAACTAAAACTATTTTAAATAACTTAGAAACAGACAACTTAAAATATCTTATTGCCGAAGAAGATGAAGAAAATCAAAAGAAATATTTATCTTTGTTACCACCAATAAAGAAAAAAATAATTCTTTCTCTATTAGTCTACGATGAAGATTTAGCCGCTTCCATTATGACCACTGACTTTATTAAAATATCAAATGATTCCACTGTTAAAAAAGCTACCAATTCAGTTATCTTAAAATCTAAAGACAATGATTATATTGATTCTGTTTTTGTAGTGGATGAAAACGATGATTTCTTAGGTGAAATAGAAATTAAAAGTTTAATAATTGCTAGAGCCGATGTTGAGTTTGATAGTTTAATTGATAAAGAATGTAAAACTATTGAAGACACCGCGAGTATTGAAGAAGCCATAAAACTTGTTAAAGATTATGATTTAAAAGTTTTACCGGTCTTAAAAAATAAAAAACTTATAGGCATTATTACTCAAAGCGATATTTTTGAAGAATTAGTTGATTACAATGAAGAAACCTTTGATAAATTATCTTTAATTCATGATTTATCTTTAGAAACAAGTGTTTGGAAGCGTATAATAACAAGAATACCTTGGCTATTAGCTTCTGTTGTTTTAAACCTTTTAATTGCTACTTTCTTATCAATATTTGAAGAAACAATGATAGCTGTAATTGCTTTAGCTTTATTCCAACCAATGATAATGGGAATGTCAGGAAACATCTCTACTCAGTCTTTAGGTGTTACTATTCTTAAAATACAACAAAAAGATTTAAATAATATTCAAGTTCCTAAAAACCATATTTTAAAAGAATTCGTTATCGGTTTTATTAATTCCTTATTTTTATCTGTTATAGCTTTCTTATTTGTTTTCTTCATTATGCAATTTATCAAGATAGGAACTCAAACTCCACTAGAAATGGGCTTTGTCGTGGGTGTAAGCATGTTTGTTTCTCTGCTTGTTTCTGCTTTTATCGGTTCTTATATTCCTTTATTATGTGATAAATTAAAGATAGACCCAGCAGCAGCCAGTGGTCCTATTATGTCTACAATTAATGATTTATTTTCCTTATTTGTTTACTTTGGCTTAGCAACTATCTTATTTTTATTATAAACACTATTTCATTTTTTAAATTATAAGCGATAATATTAGAGAAAGGATTTTATTCATTTTATAAATGAGTAATTAAATCAAATGAAAAAACTATTATCTTTTATTACTTTTGCACTGTTATTAGTTTCTTGTAAAACCGCCACAAGTTCTACTCCAGAATTAAGCAGTTCAGAAGTTAGCTCAACTACCGTGAGCAGTTCAGAAAGTATTAATTCAACTGTAAGTAGTTCTAGTGTTTCTTCTTCAAGTAGTTCTACTTCTTCAGAATCTAGTTCCTCTGTTCTTCCTACTGAGTTTGAAGTAACCTTTAATGTAACTATTCCCAAAGAATTATCAAGTGAAACTTTCCTTTATATTAAAGGAGATAATTACTATAATCCAAACAAAGTCTCTCATAAGTTAAATAAAGTATCTGCTTTAACATGGACAACAACACTTGGTTTCTCTCAAATAGTCGGACCATATAATTACAATTATGTTTTAGGTGATGTAACTAGTGATTTAGGAAATAACTATCTTGAAACAAGGCAAGAAAGAAGTATAACTATTGGTCCTAGTAACAGTACTGTAACCGATACAATTACAGCTTTTAATAATATACCTGCAACTACTTATTATGATTTAACTTTCCAAGTAAGCATTCCTGAAGAATTACCTGCTAGGCTTTTTATTTATTTAGTTGGTAATCATACCGAACTATCTTCTCTTAATATGTATAAAATGAATAAGATATCTGCTCTTGAATGGCAAGTTGAATTAAATCATATTTTAGAAGGAAGTTTTTCTTATAAGTATGCGGTTGGAGAAGAAGATGCTGAAAGAAATACTGAATATGAAGAAACAGGAGAGGCAAGAGTAATAAATATTGAGACTAGTAGACAATTCAATGATACTGTCTCATCCTTTAAAAACATCCCTGAATTACTTTATGATATTACTATAAATATTACTTTTGATAAGCGTTTAACTAGTGACTTTATCATATATTTAGTTGGTGATTTCCCGGATGCAACTTGGATTTCTGGAAATGCTCTTTATGCTTTCCCTCATTCTATTAATAATGAAGCAACCTTACATCTTCAATTACCAGCAGGTGTATATGAATATTTATATAATGTTTCTGATACTCTTGAAGCAGATTCTTTTAATTGGGAAGTACATAGTAATAATAGAACCCTAACAGTAAGTGATGATGTTATTATTAATGATACTATCAGTGGTTGGGAAAATCCAACTATAAGTCAAGTACTTTCAACTCTACAAATAAATGCAACTGTTCCTGCTGTTCCAGAATATGCAAGTGTCTATATGTTTGGTGATTTCATAGATGGGACTGATTTAGAAGGTGAATATATTAAATTAAATGTAAGCAATAGTCAAAGAACAGAATGGTCTTTAGAAACAAGTATTAGACTAGGTTTCTATACATATCAATTTGTTTTAGGAACAGAAGAAGAAATTAGTTTAGCTAATATTGAAGTAGGAGATGTTAGAACTTTAGATGTCTTAACTTCTTTAACAACAGTCTTTCCTATTGTAAACGAATGGACAAATATTCCAACTGACCCTAATGCTACTTATGAAATTACTTTTATTGTTGATACACCTTTTGTTCCTACTTGGGCAAGTGTTTTTATAACAGGAACTATGCAAGAAGAAACTTGGCTTGCTAATGATTCTAATTATGAATTAACTCCTAATGAAGCTAGAACAAGATGGACTATTAGTAAAGAACTTAAGAAAGGTTTATATGAATATAAATATACTTTAGGTTCTTGGACTTTTTCTGAAGATAGAGAAAATAATAGAAATATAATCGTGAGTGAAGAAGCAATTATAGATGATGAGGTGACTAGTTGGAAAGCTCTTCCTCCTAATCCTGACCCTGTTGCTGTAACCTTTGTTTTGCAAACTCCTATAATTCCTTTATGGGCAGAAGTTTACATTGCTGGTAATTTTGAAGGAGAAAGTTGGACTGACCCTAATGCTAATGTTTTAACACCAAATGAAGCGAGAACTGAGTGGACTACAACTTTACAATTACTTTCTAACTCTTATGAATATAAATACACTTTGGGTTCATGGTCTTATGTGGAAGATATAGCAGAACCAAGAACTATAACTGTAAGTGAAGCAACAATTCATAATGATACTGTTAACAATTTTATTGCTTTCCCTCCTGACCCTGATTTACTACCTCTTTCAGTTACTTTTGTAGTATCTACTCCAATAGTACCTTCTTATCTTAATGTTTATCTAGCAGGTAGTTTTAATGAATGGCAAACAAAAGAAAATGATTATTTATTACTACCAAATGAAACTAGAACGCAGTGGTCTTTAACCACTGATATAATTCCAGGCAGTTATGAATATAAATATCATATTAGTAATGGACTTGATATAGCTTGGGCTAATGGAGCTAATCTTAGTATAACTGTTAATAATGAAACTGTTCCTACTACTGATACTGTTTCCTCTTGGACTGCTACTCTTTCTAATCCTGATTATGGTTGGTATCTGGTTGGAGCAGGTAGTTTTATAAATGGTGATGAATGGAGCATTTCTGGTGGTATTAGATTTACTGTTAATACAGCATACGAGGGAGACGGTGTTGAATATATGCTTATAAATCAAGAGTTTATTACAGGTGATGTCTTTAAGTTTACTGATAATAATGAACCTCAAACATGGATAGATAGTGGCTGGGACTTTGGAAGTGGTTCGGCTTTTGCTAATAATTACATGAGCATTGTAGATGGGAATGTTTTAGTAAATGAAACCGGTCTATATGATATATATTTCAAAGTATATACAAACAGTACTTATTCTTGTTGGATTTCTAAAGTTTAATCTTTTAAATTATTTAACCAAATATCTGCAACTGCCTCGCTTGGCATTCTCCAGTCGCCTCTTGGTGATAGAGAAATAGAGCCAACTTTTGGTCCATCAGGAACACAATTTCTTTTAAATTGAGCATTAAAAAATCTTTTTATAAATACTATTAATTGTTCATGTATATCATGTTTATTTAATTCTGGAAAAGTCTTAACTGCTAAATATTCAAGTTTTCTTGGTTCAGCTCCATACCTAATAAAGTGATATAAAAAAAAGTCATGTAAAATATATTTACCAATAATATCTTCAGTCCTTTGCATATTAACCATTGGAACTAATTCAGGTGAAATAGGAGTATTAATAATATTAGTTAAAACAGTTTTTAATTTAGGGTAAACACTTATATAATATTCAACTAAATGTTTAACTAATGTTTTAGGTATGCTTGAATTAACATTATACATAGACATATGGTCCCCATTATAAGTTGACCAACCTAAAGCAATTTCACTTAAATCACCTGTTCCTATAACAATACCACCTACTTGATTAGCCGTGTTCATTAATATTTCTGTTCTAGTTCTAGCTTGAACATTTTCATAAGTTATATCAAATAAATCTAAAGGATGTTTTAAATCTTTTAATTGTTGAGTAGCAGACTTTGTAATATTGATTTTCTTTAATTGAATACCCATCTTTTGACAAAGTATTTTAGTGTTTTTTAAGGTGTTTGAACTAGTCGCGAACCCAGGCATTGTAATAGCTACAATATGTGATGAATCTAAGTTTAATTTTTTAAGGGAAGAATAAATAACTAATAAAGCCAAAGTAGAATCTAAACCACCACTTAAACCAATAACTAATTTAGTATTATTAAGAAAAACAATTCTTTTACTGAGAGCAGTTATTTGAATATTACTTATTTCAGCGAGGCTTAGTTTTTTTTTTGAATTATCGGTTGGAATAAAAGGTGTTTTTTTATATTCTCTAATAGTATCTTGAGGAGAAGTTACATTATCTAATTTAACTATTCTATAATTTAACTTATTGTTTTCAAAAGAGGTATTCTTTAATCTATTATTTTTTAGTAAATCAACATCTATGTCTTCATAAATTAAAACATTGTCAAAAGAAAATCTTTCACTTTCTTTTAAGATACTTCCATTTTCACTAATTAAACAAGCCCCTGAAAAGACAACATCAGAAGTTGATTCATGAGGACCAACTGAAGCATATACATAAGCTGAAATAGTTTTAGCACTTTGAATTCTAACTAAATCTTTTCTATATTCACTTTTACCAATTAATTCATTGGAGGCTGATAAATTAAATAATAATTGACAACCTTGTAAAGCTAACTCAATACTTGGACTATTTGGCACCCATAAATCTTCACATATTTCTACTCCAAACTTTAACTTATCAATTTCAAAAATAATATCTGTTCCAATTAAAACTTCTTGAGAAAATATAGTTGTTGTTGTAGATATATTTCTACCACTTTCAAACCATCTCTTTTCATAAAACTCATTATAACTAGGTATGTATGATTTTAAAACTATTCCTTTAACTAATCCTTTTTGAATTACAAAAGCCGAAGAATATAATTTTTGATTATATAAATAAGGAACTCCTATTAAAAAGATAATATCTAAATGTTTTGTCATATCTAAAAGCTTTTCTATTTCTTTTAAAGTATTTTTTAGTAAGAGGTCTTGAAAAAATAAGTCTTGACAAGTATACCCTGTTGTTGATAATTCAGGAAAGACTAATAATTGAACACCTTTTTCACTAGCAATAATTATTTCCTTATATATTTCTTGAATATTAAAAAGAGGATTTCCAATTTTAACTTTAGGAGAAGATGCACCAACCCTTACAAATCCATACGAGTTTATCATATTACCTCTTTACTACATTATTATATTATATTTTCTGCTTATTTATGAAGTTTTTATTAAAAGCTAAGTTTTTATTTAATGTTTTCGTAGTTACATATATACAACATGCTTTTTTATTAGAAGGTTTTATATTTAAGGGGAAACGCCAAATCATAAAGTAAAAATCTGCCAAAACATAAAGCAAAAGTCTGCCAAAACATAAAGTAAAAGTCCGCCAAATCATAAAACAACTTGACAATATATTTTTACAAAGTATAATACATAATAGCGGAGGTTTTTATCAATTATGGAAAAAAAATATTTACCAAGAATAGCAGATAAAGCATTAGATGAGTTTCTTGAAGCTTCAGGTGCAGTTTTAATTGAAGGACCTAAATGGTGTGGTAAAACACGCACTGCTCGGAAAAAAGCAAAAAGTGTTTTATTTATGGAAGACCCAGACCAACACAACAATTATATGAAGATAGCAAATACAAAGCCTTCTTTACTACTAAAAGGGAAAACTCCAAGACTTATAGATGAATGGCAAGTTGCACCTATTCTATGGGATGCTGTACGCTTTACTGTAGACCAACGCAGTGATTCAGCTCAATTTATTCTTACTGGCTCGGCTGTACCGCTTGATAATGCTGTCTTACACACTGGAACAGGAAGAATATCTCGTTTCAAAATGCGTACCATGAGTCTTTATGAATCAGGAGAATCCAGCGGACAAATAAGTCTTGGTGAATTATTCAATGGAACAGAAGAAATACAAGGTTTTTCATCACTAACCATAGAAAAATTAGCCTACGCCCTTGCAAGAGGCGGTTGGCCTAAATCAATTAATGAAAAAGAAAACATTGCAGTCCGCAGAGTTTATGACTATATAGAAGCAGTTATTAATTTTGATGTAAATCGTGTAGACGGAGTTGAAAAGAACCCTTATTCTATGCGAGCATTAATGCGTAGTTTAGCAAGATGTAGTGCTTCAGCAGCCACCAACGAAACACTCCGCAACGATATGGCAAGTGAAGATGCTTCGCTTTCAGCACCAACCGTTGCAAGTTATATTAATGCATTAAGAAGGATTCATGTTGTAGAAGATTTACCCGCTTGGAATCCTGCAGTAAGGTCAAAAACCGCTATTAGAACAGCAGCTACCAGACATTATATTGACCCTTCAATAGCAGCAGCAGCACTCCGTTTAAATCAAAATGGTCTATTACAAGATTTCAATACCTTTGGATTATTATTTGAATCATTATGTATTCGCGATCTTCGGGTGTATGCTCAAGCAATTGATGGGGAAGTTTTCCACTATCGTGATAAAAACGGTCTTGAATGTGATGCAATTGTCCAATTAAAAGATGGTCGCTGGGGTGCAGTAGAAGTCAAAATGGGTAGTAGTGAAATCGACGAGGCTGCAACCAACTTAATAAAACTTAGTTCTTTGGTAAAAAAACAACCTATTTTCTTAATGATACTTACAGGAACAGATATTGCTTACCGTCGCCCAGATGGAGTGTTTATAGTACCTATAGGTTGCTTAAAAAACTAACTATAAAATATTATTGCAACTATTAGAAAAGTTTATCATTCATAACCTTTATTAACCACTTATAACAATTAAAGTTACAAAACAAGATATAATTAAAAGGGAGCAAATAATGACTATCGGTAAAAAAATAGAATTATTAAGAAGAAACAGAGGGTTAACTCAAGCAGATTTAGCTGAAAAACTTTCATTTACTCGTCAAGCAATTCAAAAATGGGAAACTAGTCAAACAACACCAGATATTTATACCATACCTAAAATAGCTGATATTTTTAAAGTTTCGGTAGACACTTTATTAAGTGAAACTATAAGCGAAGAAGACTTAATAAAAGAATCTTTAGGTTTAGATAAAGCTAAAGAAAAAAAGACAACAAACTTTAATTCTTCTTCTAATATTATTTATTTACCCATTGCTATAATTCTAACAGCCTTTATCGGTTTTGGTTGGTTCTTTATCTTTTTATTTATTTGTTTTGGTTTACTTTCTCCCCTTATTGATGTAGGAATATTAGGTTTAAGTATCTATGAGTTAATAGTAAAAGAAGGAATAGGTTATATTTTAATTTCTGTTGGAGGCATCATTCTGGCAGTTGGTCTATTTTTCCCTTCTCTACTACTAATGAAATTAACTTACAAAGAATATAAAAACATCTTTAAATATTGCAAAAAGATGTCAACAACCTTTATGAAAAAACTTTTTAAATAATATGAAGAAAAAACTATTATTATCTATTATCATTTCTATTATTGGCTTAATTATTATCATTATTGGCTTATTTTTTACTAATTTTAAAATATAAATTATAAAGCAACAACCCGTTGACAAATAATAAAAACCGTTCCTTGCTGATTTATTTTTCTACTCCTATAATTGAACTATCAAGAAAATAACTCTTGAAAAATCCAAAGGAGGAAAAGATGAAAAAGAATCTTGTTACAGTTGTCTTAGGTGTTGTTGGTACTTTGTTGTTAGGTGTTGGAATGTCATTGGTATTAGTAGAAGAGTTCAAAGCTTTATTAGCAGGAATTATTATTGGTTCTATTGGTTTATTAGCTTTACTTGCTCTTTTACCAATTTGGATTAAGCCAAAAAAAGTAAGTTTTAAATTAGTTTTAACTTACACAGTTGGCATAATTGGAACTTTATTATTAGGTGTTAGTTTAACTTTTGCTTTAAAAGAAGGAATAGTCTTTAATGAATTAATTACAAGTTTAGCTTTCGGTATTCCAGGCATATTAATTATTGCCTTTAATCCATTAGTTTATAAACAAACTTCTAGAAAAGAAGAGACAGTCATAGTTATAGAGTAAAAAATAATTTCTATTTATAAATAATCCCAATACTTCAACTAAATAATTGACATTGGGATTATTTTAATTATAAAAACTTTTCAAATTATTATTTGTTTTATACTCTACTTTCTCCATATTATTTAATATTTGTTTTGTTTCTTAATTCATTCTCTTGTTCTTGAACCACTTTCTCTAACGAAACTATAATTTTTTCTAAGGTTTCTATCGTATCAGCATAAGAAACATTCTCATATAATAGGGGTACCGTAATATTTTTATAGTCGTCCTTATATATGTTCTTGTCAATAACCTCGTGTAATAATGAATGTAAATCTTCAAAATCCTCCGCACTAGAAGTATCATGACTACCCATTCTATTCTTCCATGCATATCTGACCATATCAAATAATTTCAACAATTCACTGTCTATCCGAATATGTGGGAACATTTTATAAAGATCGTACAAATGTCGTGAGTGTGTTGGAACACGGTCATTAATGTAATAAGTACCCAAAGCAAACACCTTGTCTACAAAGGTACGCTCTAATGTTTGTACTCTTACCTCAAATGGCTCAAGTTCATACTGTTTTATAATATTGTCGTGTCCGTTAGCTTTCAGATAATCATATATCAGTGAGACAGCGTTCATTTTCTGAGTGGGAAATGTCTCTATGCGAAACACTGCCTCCACTTGCAAATATTGTTTCAAAATAGTTCTTGAAAACATAGTCGGATATTCTATATGATAATTGTTATAATCTCTGCCACTTTTAATCGCTTCAGGGTTAATATGCTTTAATCCCAATTCAGCTGTTGTTTCGACAATATGGTCGCGTAACATTTTTCTTCTGCTCTGTGTTAAACTCCGCACACTTTCCAAGTTTATATCTATATCCTCTGAAAACCGCTTAATTAACTTATAACACTTAGACAGACAAGTTCCTCCTTTGAATATGAGCAAAGGTTCAACTCTACTCAAATGCTTAAGAAAAAGTGTAACATAATAATCCTTTTCAATGATAGCTTCATCAATATGTTTCTCATCGCGTATCTCCCGAACAATGCTCCGAAAGATACTTTCATCCTTATGCAAAAACATTTTCTACACCGTTAATTAATAAGTTTTTTATTGCCTTTCCTGGAAACACTTTTGCATACGAAAAAACATCATTTAAACTAATATTGTTCTGCTTAACAAACTCCCTGACCCTTACAAGTGCATCATAATCAAATACTCCATTTACAACATTAAATGCTTCCAATAACATCAAAACACAAACATTATCTTTTGTCACTTGTACCCTTGCTCTTCGCAAAAAGAGTTTTGAGCTACGAATTTTAATCTCTCGTACTCTCGTCGATTCCTTACTTGTTACAACCTCTAATGTATTTGGCATTTGAGTTGTTAATCCCAACCCATTCAACAGAGACAAACCACCATAATAACCATATATTTTTTCTCCCGACTGAATGTATTTTTTCTCAACGACTTGCCTAAATCCTAAGTGTGAAGGCGTACCAAGTTTCGTTATTGTAGGAACATAATATATACCTTTATCATATCTTTGTAACACTCCATCGCTTACATAATTATTCAATAATTGATAAACTCTTGTCTTAGAATACTCATTCCATGCTGAGAAAATCTCTTCTATTATAATCGGTTCATTATATCCATATCTTTCAATTAACCTATCAACTAATTCCATAGCACACCACCTTATAATAATATTGTACTACTTTCTATAAAAAATGTCAATTTTTATACAATTAATATACTATTTTGTCAGTTATTAAAAAGGTATTTCCTTAAAGTTAAAAATTAACAATGTAAACTTAATTAAATTAACCTTTCAAACAACTTTTTTATTTATTCTTTTACAACAAATAATTAAATAAATAATGTTTTAGATTATCTTTTAACTTAATTTACAATTAATAATTTACTTTAATATGCTTCACTCTTATGATTTAAGCCTCATTTTAGATATTTATGTTATAATTTTTTCGTATTAAATTAATGGAGGATATTAATGAGTTCTTTTATAAACAAATTATTCGGTATAGATAAAAGATATTTAAAAAAGATAGAGAAAAGAGCAGATTTTATTTTGACTTATGAAGAAACAATGGCTCGATTAACAGACGATGAATTAAAAGCTTATACCCCATCATTAAAAAAACAAATCTTTGATGCTGTTGATAATGGAAAACCTTGGAAAGATGCTGTTGATGCTGTTTTACCTGTTGCTTATGCTGTAGCTAGAGAAGCAGCCAGAAGGTCTTTAGGGCAATTCCCTTATAAAGTTCAAATAATGGGGGCGATCGTTTTAAACGATGGAGATGTTGCCGAAATGAAAACCGGTGAAGGTAAAACCTTAACAGCTACTATGTGTGTTTATTTAAATGCTTTAACAGGAAGAGGAGTTCATGTTGTCACAGTCAATGAATACTTAGCAGCCAGAGATGCAGAATGGATGGGTGGTATTTATAGATTTCTTGGTTTAAGTGTTGGTTGTAATATTAGAACATTAAGCAGAAGTGAAAAACAAGAAGCCTTCAATTGTGATATTACTTACACCACCAACTCTGAAGTTGGCTTTGACTATTTAAGAGATAATATGGTGCAAAGGATTTCTGATAAAGTATTAAGACCTTTATATATGGCAATTATTGATGAAGCTGATTCAATTCTAATTGATGAATCAAGAACTCCATTAATTATTTCTGGTGGTCGCAAAACTGCTGCCAACTACTATATAGCCGCTGATAGATTTGTTAAAAGATTAGTTCCTGCTGATTATGAAATAGATTTAAAATCAAAAACTTGTCATTTATCTGATTTAGGAAACAAAAAAGCTGAAAGTGCTTTTGGTATTAAAAATGTTTATGATATTGCTTTTGCTGATATAGTTCATGTTATTAGAAATGCTCTAAAAGCTAATTATGCCATGGCAAGAGATGTTGATTATATGATAAAAGAAGGTGCTATTTTAATTATTGACCCATTCACTGGTCGTGCCATGGTTGGTCGTTCCTGGTCTGAAGGCTTACATCAAGCCGTTGAAGCCAAAGAAGGAGTTAAAGTTAATCCTGAAACAGTTACTCAAGCTACCATAACTTATCAAAACTTCTTTAGATTATATGAAAAGATAGGTGGTATGACCGGAACCGCTAAAACCGAAGAAGAAGAGTTCCAAGATACTTATAATATGCGAGTTATTTGTATTCCAACTAATAGACCAACTGTTAGAATTGATGCAGTTGATAGAATATTCCATACTAAAGAAGACAAATTCAAAGCCTTATTAGAAGAAGTAAAAGAAAGAAATGCTTTAGGGCAACCAATATTAATAGGTACTATTGCTGTTGAAACTAACCAATTCATCTCTGAAATGTTTGCTAGAAATGGTATTAGACATGAAGTTTTAAATGCTAAAAACCACGAAAGAGAAGCTCATATCATTGAACAAGCAGGTCAAAAAGGTTCTATCACCATTGCAACTAATATGGCAGGTCGTGGTACTGATATTAAATTAGGTGAAGGAGTTGTTGAACTTGGTGGTTTAGCCGTTTTAGGAACTGAAAGACACGAAGCTAGAAGAATTGATAATCAATTAAGAGGTCGGGCAGGTCGTCAAGGTGATCCTGGTTTTTCAAGATTTTATGTTTCATTTGAAGACGATTTAATGTTAAGATTTGGTGGTGTTGAAGGAACTTTAGGAAAGTTTGTTGGCAAGAATATTGGTGGAGAAGCCATTGAAATGAAAGCTTTTTCAACAATGATAACTAATGCTCAAAAAATGGTTGAAGGTTATAACTTTGACAGTCGAAAAAATGTTTTAGAATATGATGATGTTTTAAGAAAACAAAGAGAATCAATTTATTCGGCTCGTGATAAAATAATTGCTCAAGATGATGTTCACCAAATAACTTTAGACTTATTCAAAAGAGTTGCCAAAGATTTAGTTTTACAGTCTTGTATAGATGTTGATAAGGAGCCTCAAGTAGTCCCTGAAGAATTAACTAAAAGATTAGTACCTTCTATCTTTGCTGAAGGTGAACTAGATATTAATGCTTTAAAGTTTATGCAAATTGATAAAGTTTACGAAATTATCTCTAATAAAATATTAGAAAAAGAAGAACAAAAGTTTGCTGGTTGGGAAAGAACTCAATTTTTACCATTTGAAAAAAGAATTGTTTTAGCCTGTTTTGACCAACATTGGCAAATACATATTGATAAAATGGATAAATTAAGAAATGGCATTCGTTTAAGAGCCTATGCTCAAACTAACCCTTTACAAGATTATATTAAAGAAGGATTTCAATTATTTGAAGAAATGTTATCTAATATTGCTTTAAACGCGGCTCGGAGTTTATTACATATTTCTGAAGAAGTTATTCAAAAAGTAAAAGAGATAGAAGAAGCTGAAAAAGCTGAAAATACTAATCCTGAAGTCAAAGAAGGAGGTTAAAAATGTTAGATTTATACAAAAGTCAAACTACACTTAATGAACTTAATCAAAGATTTATAAATTTAAAGGAGTACCTTTGATGTTGTTAAAATAGCTGGCAGAATAAAAGGTATAGATGTAATGATGCTCCGTTCAGACTTTTGGGATGATAGAAGAAAAAGTCAGTCTTTAATAAATGAACAAAAAAAACTAAGAACAGTTTTAGATAGAATAAACAATATTGAAAGATATTTAAGTAATTGCAAAGAGTTTTTAAATGAGTATAAAAAAGATAATGATATTGAAGAACTATTTACTAATGAATTAAATGATTTAAGCAAAACTTTTTCTGAATTTGAAATAAGTATGTTGCTTTCTGAACCTTTAGATAATAATAATGCTATTTTAGAGTTTCATCCTGGAGCTGGTGGAGTAGAAAGTCATGACTGGGCAGAGATGTTATTTAGAATGTATGTGAGATATGCTGAACAACACAACTATCAAAGTGAAGTAATTGATTATCAAGTAGGTGAAGAAGCAGGTATTAAATCTGCAACTTTAATGATTAAAGGTGAAAATGTTTATGGTTTATTAAAAGGTGAAAAAGGGGTTCACCGTTTAGTTAGAATATCTCCTTTTGATTCAGCCTCTAGAAGACATACTTCTTTTGCCTCAGTTGATGTTATGCCTGAAATAAGTGAAGATATTGATATTGAAATAAAAGACGAAGATATTAAAGTAGATACTTATAGGTCAAGTGGAGCAGGGGGACAACATATTAATAAAACCGAATCTGCTATTAGAATAACCCATTTACCTTCTGGTATTGTGGTAACTTGTCAAAGTCAAAGAAGTCAAATACAAAATAGAGAAAAAGCTTTAGAAGTCTTAAAATCTAGATTATATTCCAAAAGATTATCTGAAAAAAGAGAAGAATTAAAAGATATACAAGGCGAACAAAAATCTATTGAATGGGGAAGTCAAATAAGGAGTTATGTTTTTTGCCCTTATACTTTAGTCAAAGACAATAGAACTAATTTAGAAGTTAATGATGTTGAAAGTGTTATGAATGGAGATATTGATAAGTTTATTTATGCTTATCTGAAAAATAAAAATGAAAAATAAAATATTTAAAATATTAAAAGAAGGAATTATATTATTGCTTGGTAATGCTTTAATGGCATTTTCTTATGGTGTTTTTACCGTTCAAGCTAATTTAATGACAGGTGGTTTAGGAGGTATTGCTTTACTTTTTGATAAACTATTTAAGATAGATATTTCTTTAATAATTCTTATTTTATCTTGGCTTTTGTTCTTTATTGGTTGGTTATTCTTAGGAACTAAATTTGCTTTACACACTCTCTTTTCTACTATCTTTTATCCTTTGTTTGTTTTACTATTTACCAAAGTTCCTCTCTTTTATGAAACCTTTCAAGCGGTCAATAATGATTATGGATTACAAATAATATATGCTCTAGTGGCGGCTATGTTAGCAGGTATTGGCTTAGGTATTGTTTTTAAAATAGGTGGTTCAACAGGTGGAGTTGATATTTTATGTTGGCTAATATCTAAAAAGTTTAAAATAACTTTAGGCGTTGTTGTCTTTATAATTGACTTTATTGTTATTGCCTTAGGTTTCTTTGCGTTTTCTTGGATTGAAGTCGTGGTCGGTATCTTATCTTCCTTTTTAGCTAGTAAAATTATAGACATTGTTTTATTAAATGGTTCAACTTCAATTGTCGTAAATGTTGTTTCTGAAGAAGTAGAAGAAATTAACAAATTTGTTATTGATGTTTTAGAAAGAGGTTCAACTTTCTATTTAGCTAAAGGTGGTTATACTGATAATGATAAAAAAGTTCTTCAAGTAGTTTTAAATAGAAGAGAATACCCTTTATTAATGGGAGCAATTCATAAAATAGATAAAACAGCTTTTGTAACAGTTTTAACAACTTTTAAGACTTTAGGAAATGGATTTAGAGATATTGCAAATGAAAAATAAAAAAATAACTTTTGGTATTTGGGCTTTATCATTACTCACTACTTTCTTGCTTGGGGTAAGTTTTTCTAATTTATTAAAAGGTAATTCTTATGAAAATGAAGAAATAGAAATACTAGCCAATGCTTATCAAACTTTAAAAAAAGAATGGTATTTCGGAAATGATAATTTAACTTATGAAGAAGCTTTACAAGAGATGTTAACAAGTGGAAAAGATAGATATACGCATTATGATTTGCCAGGCAAACCTACTACTTCTGAAACATTATATGGTATTGGAGTTGGAATTATAAGTGTAGTTGTTGAAGGTAAACTTTTAGGTTATGAAGAAGAATATAAAGAAACAGGTAACTATGGTATTACTGTAACTAAAATCTTTGATAATGGTCCTAGTGCTAATATACTATTCAAAAAAGATGCAATTATGGGTGTTGTTATTGAAGGAGAAGAAATATTGTTTGAAGGTAAAACATATAGTGAAGCCACATCATATCTATATGCTAAAAAAGATGTAGTTTCTACTTATATAATTATTAGAGATGGAGTAACCTTATATAAAGAAATTAGCCATTACTCTTTTGAAACTAAGCAAGTAAATATAATTAATAATGATGTTTGTTCAACTTGTTTAGCCGTTTCTGTTTCTTCTTTTTCCGAATCTTCTACTAATGAATTAAAAAACATCTTTAAGAATAATGAAACTAAAAATAAAGACTTATATCTTAACTTTAAAGATAATGGAGGCGGTTATGTTTCTATTATGCAAAGTATGGCAGACTTATTTTTACCCAAAGATTTAAACTTATCTATCTTCAAAGATAGAGATAATAAAGCTAGTATTGGAGCTAAAACTGTTGATAATAATGATTATGAATTCAACAGCATAACCCTACATCTAAATCAAAACTCTGCCAGTGCTACTGAAGCCTTTGCTCTTGCTATGAGATATTATTCTTTAACCTATTTCAATAAGTTTCAAATTGTCGGTACTCAAAGTTATGGTAAAGGAATTGCTCAAAGAACTGTTACTTATCAAAATGGTTCTTCATTAACTTATACTTTTGCTAAACTATTTGATCCAAGCGGGATTTCCTCTATTCATGAAGTAGGACTTGCTCCTAATTATCAAATAGCAGAAGCTACTTGGGAAAATAGTGGCAAAGAAATGTTTAAATATTTAGATGATATAGATGATGTCGTTTATCAAGGCTTATTAAAAGCTGGAGAGTTAGGAAATGAAGTTTGAATTATTAAGTGACTTTACCCCTAAAGGAGACCAAGAAGACGCGATAGATAAATTAAGTAATGGAGTAATAAACGGTGAATATGTTCAAGTATTATTAGGAGCTACAGGGACCGGCAAAACTTATACTATTTCTAAAGTTATTGAAAAGGTCCAAAAACCTACCTTAGTTTTAGTTCATAATAAAACTTTAGCTTGGCAATTATATCAAGAGTTTAAAGACTTCTTTCCTTATAATAGAGTAGAATATTTTATTAGTAATTTTGACTTTTATCAACCTGAAGCTTATCTTCCTAGTAAAGATATTTACATTGAGAAAAATGCTGTAATGAATGAAGAAATAGAATTATTAAGGTCTTCAGCTATTGCCTCTATCTTACAAAGAGAAGATACCATTATTGTCGCGTCTGTTGCTTCTATTTATGCTCTAAATGACCCAGACGAATACCGAGAACTAATAGAAATGTTAGAAGTAGGGCAAGTAATGAGTAGAAAAGAATTACAACAGATTTTAGTTCAAGGACAATATAACAGAAATGATATTGAACTATCACCTGGTGTCTTTAGAGTTAAAGGAGAAAATATTGATATTTGTTTGCCTTCTATGGACAGCAAGTTTTACCGTATTAGTTTTGAAGATAATAGAATAATTAAAATATCATTGGGGGAAATTGTCACTGGTAAAACTTTAGAAAATCATCAAAATGTTTTAATATTCCCTGCTGCCACTCATGCTTCTAGAAAAGAAAAAATAGATAAAGCAATTCCTAGAATAGAGGAAGAATTAAAAGAGAGAGCCTTATATTTCAAACAACATGATAAGCCTTTAGAAGAAGAAAGAATATTAAACAGAACTAGATTAGATATTGAAGCCTTAAAAGAGTTCTCTATTTGTCCCGGTATAGAAAACTATTCTAGACATATTGAAGCTAGAAATGAAGGAGACCCTTCTTTTACTTTGTTTGATTACTTTCCCAAAGACTTTTTATTAGTTGTTGATGAAAGCCATGTTTCTTTACCTCAGATAAGAGGGATGTATTTTGGAGATAGAAGCCGTAAAATCAATTTAGTTGAATATGGTTTTAGATTACCATCAGCTTTAGACAATAGACCTTTACAATATGAAGAGTTTAATAATAAAATTAATCAAGTAATTTATGTTTCGGCAACTCCAGGTGATTATGAATTAGCTCAAGTAAATAATAATGTTGTGGAACAAATAATAAGACCAACAGGTTTATTAGACCCAAAGGTTGAAGTTAGGTCAAGCGAAGGACAAATTGATGATTTAATTATGGAAATTAAAAAGAGAAATCTCAATAATGAAAGAACTTTAATAACAACCATGACTGTTAAAATGGCAGAAGATTTAACTACATATTTAATTAATGTTGGTTTAAAAGTTATCTATCTACATCATGAGAATAAGCCTATTGAAAGAACTGAAATACTTTATAACTTTAGAAAAGGAAAGTATGATGTCTTAGTAGGAATTAACTTATTAAGAGAAGGTTTAGACTTACCAGAATTATCTTTAATTGCAATTTTAGATGCTGACAAAGAAGGCTTTTTAAGAAGTAAAAGAAGTCTGGTTCAAATCATTGGTAGAGCAGCCAGAAATGTAAATGGAACTGTTATTCTTTATGGAGATAAAATAACTGATTCTATGCAATTTGCCATAGATGAAACTAATAGAAGAAGGAAAATACAAAACTATTATAATATTGCTAATAATATCACTCCTACTACTATTATTAAAGAATTAAGAAAACCTCTTTCTATGATAGAAAAAGTAGAAGAAGCCCCTGAAGAAATTGAAGGTTATTTAAAACTTAAAGGCAAAGCAAAAACTACTTTAATTAATAAATTAACTAAACAAATGAAACAAGCAGGTCAAAGTTTTAATTTTGAAAAAGCTATTGAATTAAGAGAAATAATTAAAATGTTAAAAGGTGAATAATTTACTTTAAACTATTTAAAACTATTTCCCGATATTTTGGCATGGTTGGAATATCAGCTTGAATAAAAGTAAAGACACTATTAACCACCCCTTTTAAAGTATCATTTGTTATCGGTAAAGATTTACTAGCTTGGTGGGCAAATAAATATAAAGGCAACCCACCTTTAACAATCGGCAAAATATAATTAATATCTAATTTAAAACAACCTAACTTTTCATAAAATACTATTCTTCTATTACTATCTAAATTAACATCATTTAAATCTTTAGGTATATCAACTTCTAAAATTAAATTATGATTTTTACCTAATGTATCTCTAATCAAATTAAAAAATAAAGAACCATAACCGTGGTCTTGATACTTTTCATTGATACCAAGATAATCAATCCAAACCACTTCTTGTTCATCTATTGAATATAGAAAGGCATAACCAACTAAATTATCATCTTCCTTTAACAAATATAAATCATATTTGTCCATTTCCAAAAGTCTTATAAACTTTTCTTTGGGGTATAAATCATCAAGCCCAAACTCTCTAATCATTATCTCATAAACTAAATCTAAATCTGCTATACTAGCAATTTCTAAGGACAATTTCCTCATCAAATAACTCCCTAATGTACCTAAGTACTATATTATTATAATGTTTTGATACATTAAGGGGATTAAAAAATTAAATCTTTTTTTACAAAGTTACTATCTTTCCAACAAATAAAGGAGTATCTTGGAAAGTTGAAATGTAGTAGAATGGTTTATCAATATTAACTAAAAGGTCAAAATATGGAGCAGATTCAACACCCATCATTCCACTAATAGCTTCTCCTTTAACTCCATTTTTATCAAACTCAAATATAGCTTTTTGAAAAGAACTATCAAAACCTAACCCCTCTCTAACATCAGGCATAAAAGGAACATCTTTAAAATGTGGCTTATAAATAGGTGTAGTATTAAAACCTCCTTCAGCTTTAAAATAAGGAACTGTATATCTAGCTCCTACTCTTTCTAAAAGACTTAAATCAATGTTTGTTAAATCAATAGTATCAATATCATCGCTAGTAATAAAATATAAATCAGTACTATTAATTTCTATTTTTAATATTTCAATGAGGTCATCTTTATAATAATCAACAGGTCCTATATCACTTAATGATTTAACATCTTTTGTAACTCCATCTAAATTAGTAAAAGGCTTATTAACTTCATGTTTCTCTTCTTTAAAGCTATCTTTTAAAGTTAAGCCAGAAAGAGCAACCAAAGTACCTGGTTCTAAATTACCTAAAACATCATCTAATTTAATAGTTAAACCAATTTCTTTATTATAATACTCTTCTACATCTTTAACTACTTTACTAGGACTTGTTAATAAAGAAGATATTTTATATTTATCAGCAAAGGTTTTTAAAGTATCATCATTATAATTGGCTAAATCAACCAAAGCCAAAGAACTAATAGACTTAATGCTAGTGTTTTCACTTTGATAATTTAAACCTTCAAAATATCTTGGGTAAACTTCTTCTAGTTCAGCAAAACTATCAAAGCCTAACTCCTTAATAGTTTTATCACTATTTTTATTTCCTAATAAAGCTGTTAAGAAACAAAGATAATCAGTAGTTGGAGAATAAACTGAGTTTTTATTTTCAAGTAATAATTGTTTGCTTACTTCCATAACAAAGTCTAATGATTCTTCTTTAAAATCAATAGGTGTTAAATCAGAACTAACACTACCTTTATATTTAACAGCAAAATCACTATTACTGCTACTACTACAACCTACTACAAATAACAATGAACCAATAATTATTTTTCTTAATGTTTTCATACTACCTCCGTTTATTAATACAAAAATATTCTTCTTTTTGCTCATAATTCATTAATGTAACTTTCCACATTTAATTGAAAATCAATAAACGCTTCATTTGAAACCGTATAATAAATAACAAAGTCATATTCAAGAGCTTGGCTACATTTTTGATAAATATAATTATTAATTCCAAAATTACTATTATTAGCAACATAATCATTAACTCCATCTGAAATCATAATTCTAATATTATTGTACTCATAAACATTTATAAATTGAAAAACAAAAGCAACCTCCCTAGTTTGATTTATACCAACATATAGGGACATTGACATTTCATTAAAGGTCATTTCTTTAATCGGATTATTATTATATTTAATATCGTTTTCTGTAAAAATACCTTCTGTTCCCGTATCTCCATCTAATCCATTATCGCCAGGAACATTTAACTCTAAAGAAGAATTACTACTCGGTGGTGTATTGGCATAACTATTGTTGATAATTTTATCGTAAATTAAATAAAAGGAAAGAACCCCAACTAATAAAACAGATAAACAAATAGAAGCATATTTTAAGAATACTTTATTGTGTTTTTCATAAACTACTTTTTCATTTGTTATATTTAAAATATTTGCTAATTGTTCAAAATTAGGATTATTACTTACTTCTAAATCGTTTTCTTTTTTTAATTTTTTAATTACATTTCTCTTATTCATTTTTTAATTTCTCCTGCAAAAGCCTCATTGCCCTTGATGCCTTTGAAGTAATTGTTGAGGTTGTTGTTCCTTTAATAATAGCTATTTCTTTAAGCTTTAGACCATGAATATAATGAAGAATAATAATATCATAACTATCTTGGTCTATTAATTCTCTTATTTGACTTAAATAATTATCTTGGTCTTCTACTGTTTCTTGATATTCTAGGTAATCTAAGTCTTCATTTTTTAAATAAACAACTTTAAACTTATTATTCTTAACCCCATAATTAATACAAGTATTTTTAGCTATTTGCGTTACATAATATTTAAAATTACGATTATCACAATTTATTTTATCTTTATTGTTCCATAATAAAACAAAAGTATTTTGAACTAAATCATCAGCAATACCATTATCTTTAACATAAGAAAAACATATTTGTTTAATTAATTTATAATAAGCATCATAAATCTTATTAAAAGCTAATTCATCACCATTTTTAAACCTTTGCAAAGTTGTTTTATCTATTTCAACCATTGTACCTCATAATTCTTATATTCTAACATCTTTAAGAATTAATTAGTCTTTTTTCTATTTAAAAGATATGAGGCTAAAGCTGTTTTTACTTTGTTTATTTCTATTGGCTTCGTTAAATGATTATTCATACCTGCTTCTTTGGCTTTTTCAATGTCTTCTTTATAAGCATTAGCTGTTAAAGCAATAATAGGTATTGTTAAAGCATCTTTCTTATAACTTTCTCTAATTAATTTAGTTGCTTCATAACCATTACATATCGGCATTTGAATATCCATAAAAATTAAATCATAATAATTGTTTGGCTTATTTAAAAATGTTTCAAAAGCTACTTGACCATTAACCGCTTCATCAATGATTAAATTAGTATCTTTTAATAATTCTATCAATATATAACGGTTTATATCAACATCTTCTACTAGCAATAAACGAAATCCTTTTAAATCTAAATTATCAATGGCAATATCTTCTATTTCACTTTCAATATTATTCTTTTCAAAAGACAATTCAAAACTAAAGGTACTCCCCACATCTATTTCACTAGTAACCTTTATTTCTCCTCCCATTAAACCAATTAGATTTTGACTAATAGATAAACCTAAACCTGTTCCACCATAATTAATTGCAGTCGCACTACTAGCTTGTTCAAAAGCCATAAATAATCTACTTATTTCCTCTGAGTTCATTCCAATACCACTATCTATAACTTGAAAACTTATTTTAACTTTATTAA
>JAISJY010000118.1 GCA_031261365.1 Caryophanales bacterium
GCTCCAACGATTAATAAAACAGTTGGTAATAAATTAACTAATAATGAAAGCCAAATACCATTTTCATTAGGGTTAATAGATTTATAAGGAACTCCATTAACATTTAAAGCATAAAAAATATCAGAGACAGCATCATCACCTGCTGATAAAGTTAAAGTAAAAGTATATTTTTCTGTTTTACCACCTACTTTGACTTCTTTTTCTTGCCAAGAGCCTGTAAAGATAGTTTGAGAACCTGTATTTTCCGCATTTATAACAAACTTTTCTACTTTACAAAAATTACCTGTGTCTGTATCTTGCGTGGCAATACAAGTTTTATCAGTTGATTCGGCATATTGTTCTATTTTAGATATTAATTGAGGAGCAGTAGGGGCAAGAGCAGTTCCTCTGCCAGATTGGGCTCCAAAGTAAGTAATAATAAATATTAATACTCCAACTACTAAAATATAGGGGAGCCAAGTTTTTAAGAAATTATTTTTTTTAGGTGTTGTTGCCATTTTTGACCTTCTTTCTGAAATGAATGATATTGGTAATATCAAGATTAAATTGTACCACATATTTTCCTGTTTTCAATTTATTGCGGACATTATCTTGGTAAAATTGCGGGATACTTATAATATTAGCATATTTATCAAAGATGAGAGGAATAGTATCTCTTAAATGTTTAGGAATATGTTTATCAATAAAAAATCTACTTATTTTTTTATGTCCTTTTTTTAATCTTAAAACATCCTTATCCTCATAACTCCGAACAGTTAAAGGAAAAGAGTCTTCATTTACATATATTTCTGCTCTTTTTGGACCTTTGTCACTTAAAGAAAAATAATCATTAGTAAAGTTTGTAAGTTTCTTTAAAGTATAGGAATATTTATGATAATCATTGAGGTTTCTTAAATAAATAAAACCATTGTTTTTTTGTAAAAAATAGTTATTAAAATAGAGAGTATTTGTGTCTTTTTCTAGTTGTTGGAGTATATCAAATAATCTACTTTTACTTAAAGGAATATTTAATTGTTTTAAATAAACCAAATAATAAAATATTATTTTGTCTGGCATACTACTTTGTCTTAGTTTATTATAAATAAGGTAGTCTTTTTTTAAACAGTTTTGAGTTTCTTTTTTTATTATTTTTAATTCTTCATTTTTTAACTTTTGTAATTCTTTTATTTCTTTAACTAGTTTGTTTTTTTCTTTTAAAGACATCTTTTCAATAATATTATGCCTTATTTTATTTCTTAAATAATCATCAGAAATATTAGATTTATCAATGAAATATTTAATGTTGTTTTTTTCTAAATAAGTAACTAATTGTTTTTTGGTTTTACTTAAAAGAGGACGATAAACATTCATAGAAAAAATGTTTGTTTTTTTAGCTAATCCATAAGTATAAACAGTATTGTTTCTATTTTTTTGGATTAAATATGTTTCTAAATAATCATCTTTATGATGAGCTATTAAAAGTTTATTACAGTTATTTTCTTGATATACTTGTTTGAAGAAATTATATCTTTCCTCTCTTGCCCAAGCTTGAAAGTTACCTTTAGAAAAATAGTCAAGGACTTTAACATATATTGGTATCTTTCTTTCTTGACAAAAGTTAATAAGATATTCTTCTTCTAAATCACTTTCTTTTCTCTTTTTATAATTACAATGGGCAACAACAATATTACATTTTCTTTGATAATAGATATTTAATAGAGCCATTGAATCGGGACCAGCCGAAACGGCAATTAAATATTTATCGTTCATTTTTTAGGTTTGTATATTCTTTGGCTATCTAAAAAAGCAATTCTGTTAGTGAACTCACCTTCATTGATTTCTGATAATACTTTAGAGTAAATATTAATTTTAGAATCAGTATAATCAATTAAATAAAGAACTTCAGCTTCTAAAGTGGCAGGAGTAACAGGAGAACCATATTCTTGTTTACCATGATGAGCTAAAATCATATGTCTTAATAATAAGATTTCTTCACCTTCTATATTTAGTTTATCAGCATACTTTTCAATAAGAGATGCCATAATAGAGATGTGCCCTAATAATGAGCCTTCAGTGGTATATGTTGTTAGTAATCCATCACTCAATTCATAAGTTTTACCAATATCATGACAAATAATTCCACTAGCTAATAAGTCAATATCTAAGATAGGGTATAACTCTTTTAAAGCATAACCTAGTTTAAGCATGGAATAAGTATGATGTAATAAACCAGAGATATATTCATGATGGACTGAAACAGCAGCTGGAAATAAAGAAAACTCATTTTTATGGTCTTCTAGAATTGTTGTAACTAATAACTTTAATTTGTCATTTTTAAAAGTATTAATCTTTTCATAAATATAATTAAGCATAAACTCTTTACTTAATGGAGCAGACTTTTGATAATCAGCTAAATGAATATTACCTTGAACTTCTTTTACTCTTTCTACTTTGATTTCTAAAACTCCATGATATGAAACTATTTCACCTGTTATTTCCACTATTTTACCAATACTTAATATTTTATTATCATCTGCTTCAACTTTCCATTTTTTACCTTGAATAGTTCCTGAAACATCTTGAAACTTTAATTTAAGAAATGCTCCACCATTAATGTTTTTGGCTTCTTCTACATAACTTACTAATAAATTATCAGTAATTGTTCTTCCTTCTTTGTAATCATTAATCATTTGTTTCCTCCCAAGTTTTTATAATATCTGCATATAGATAACCATTTTTTAATAAGACATCTTGAACTTTACTTTTAAGATTATTTTGATATTTACTTTGATATAATCTTTTATATTTTCTTAAACTATAATCAAGACTTTTTTCAGGATAATTATAACCTTCAATAATTGTTTCAATAGTAGAGTATGAGAACTCTTTTAACTTTAATTTACCTTTTAAATATTCAGTTTGATATTTAATACTTTTAGTTTTATGGCTATTTTGATAATAATGTTTAGCATAAGCCATACCAACTTTTAATTCATCATATTTTAAATGAGTTAAAGCAATGCTGTTTCTTTCAAAGTCTGTTTGGACAACTTTTAAAGAGTGAAAGAGTAATTCGTGTTGGTGCAAACGCTTTGTTATCGTTTCTTGATCCATAAATCCTCCTGCATCTATTTTATCATAAATGATACTTTTTAGGAGAATATGATATGATTATAGTATGAGTTTTAGTTATTTAGATTTTGAAATTGATGATTTAGAAAATGCTTTATTGGACTTAGGCATTAAGTTTTCTAAGGAACATTATTTGAGTAAAGTTATCAAAGAAGAAAATGGTAATGTTTTATATGTTGCTCAAAATAGAGTTTTTAAGAATGTTATTGGTAATCCAACCTTAGTTCAAGTTAGATATTTTACCGAGAATAATAAATCGGCTATTGAGGTTAAATTAGGCAAAGCTAAAATTGATTTTGATTTTGTAACTAGGGAGATTTTAGGAATTGTTTTAGTACTACCAACAGTTGTTAAAGGTATTCAAACTTTAATTTTAGAAAATAAAGTTAGAGATTATTCTTTAAAGGTAGCACATAAACATAAAAAAACAGGAGTAAAAATATGAAAAAGTTTATTACAGCTTTATTAATAATCGCGAGTGTTATTGTTTTAGGTTATATTATGGTGGCAGATGCTATTGTGACCGGGACTAAATTAAGAGAGATTAATGCAGAATGGGGTATATATTTAGAGTGGTCTTTTTATATACTATTAGGTGTTGTTGTTTATTTCTTATTATTAAGACCATTAATTATAGTTTTATGTTCTCCTTATTATTCTTTAGCAAAATATGTTGATACTAATTATAAGAATGCTGGAGCATCGCATCGGGTTAATGTTTTGATTAAGAATAAAGCAATAACTGATTTAACTGAAATTGAATTATTAAAAGATTTAAAAAGAAAAGGTGAAAAAGAAAAAATAAATAAGAGGTTATATATTTTATATCATGGGGAAATTAAAAATAATATAGATAAGATTATTGTAGAAAATGCTAAAAATGCTTTAGTTTTAACAGGGGTTAGTCAGTCACATTTATTTGATTCTTTATCTGTTTTAGTTACTAATTTTCAAATGATTAAACAAATAGTGGTTCTCTCTGGTTTTAGACCTACTTTCTTTAGATTAGCTAAATTATATTTGAGAGTTTTAATTTCAGCTTTAGTTGCTAATGGTTTAAGTAGAGTTGATATTTCGAGTTTACTTTCTTCTTCTATTAAAGGTTTAGGGAAGGTTTTAACAGATTCAGCTGTGCAAGGAGCGGTTAATGCTTTGTTTGTTTTAAGAATAGGTATTTTAACAAGAAATTATATTTATGCCGAAAAGAAAACTGATAAGTTTGATATTAGAACAACAGCTTTTGCTGAGGCAGTTACTTTATTCCCGAATGTTATTTCTATTTTAATTACTCAACCTTTAAGTGCTTTATTTAATTTATTAAAGCCAGAGAAAAAGGAAATTGTTGAAAAAGAGGAAAAGATACCAGCAACTTGGAGTAATAAAAAGAAAAGTGGATAAGATTTTAACAGTTAAAAGATTAATAAAAAAGTATTGGTTAAGAATTAGTTTTATTATCTTTTTAACTTTACTTTCTTCTTTTTTAAATGCTGTTCCTTTAACTATTTTAAAAAGTTTAATTGATGATGTAGTTGAATATACCAAGAACACACCAGATATGGCTGATATTAAAAAATTAATACCTTTAGCTTTATTATATATCGGCTTACAAACTCTGGGAATATTTATTAATTCTTTAGGAAGATTAGTTAATTCTTCTACTCAGTCAACTATTCAACATAATATAAGACTTGATATTTATAAACATGTTTCCACTCTTCAACAAGGTTTTTTTGATGATTTGAACTCTATTGAGTTATTAAATAAGTTAATTCAAGACACTGATATTATAGTGGCAGGAATATTATCTCCTTTGATTAATTTGAGTTCGGCTATTTTTAGTTTTGGTTTTGGTTTCTTTTTTATGTGGAGTATTAATCCTACTTTAACTTTAATTATTTTACCTTTTGCTTTAATTGTTGGTTTAATAACTAAATTAAGTGGGGGCAGATATAGAATGTTTGCTAAAGAAAACAGAGCAAGAAATCAAAAAATGTGGAATAGGTATAATGAAAATATTAGAGGTATGAAAGAAATACATGCTTCTTTGCAAGAAGAATATCAATTTAATCAAGTAGAAACTACTTCGGCTCTTGTTAAATCTAATGTTATTCATACTAGTAAATATCATTTTTGGATAGAGGTAATTAATGGAGTTTCTTTAATTGTTATTGTGGCGATTATGTTAGGTGTTGGGGGTTATTTAATCGGTATTGGAAAAGCGACAGTTGGAACGGTTATGGCAATTTTTACTTATAAGAATATGTTAACTGCTCCTGTTCAATATGTGATAGCCATGTTTATTGATTTGTATAAATTAAGAATAAGTATGGAGAGAGTTAATGTTATAATGCAAGAAAAAGAAGACACTAGTTATAATTATAATATTCAAAATATTTTAGAAATACCAGAGGCTATTGTTTTAGATAATGTTAATTTTCATTATAAAGACCACCAGATGTTGTTTGATAATTTATCTTTAACTATTGCTAAAGGGGAAACAACTGCCATTGTTGGTTCAACAGGAAGCGGGAAGTCTTCTATTTTAAAACTTATTGAAGGTTTATATACCTTAGATTCAGGAAGTATTAAGGTTTTTGGTAAGGAATTAAATGAGGAAAATAAACTTTCTATTAGAAATCTAATGAGTATTTCTTTTCAAGATACCTTTTTATTTGATGCTTCTTTGAGAGAAAATATTTTATTTGCCAATGTGAATATTGCCGAGGAAGAATTAAATGAGATAATTGAGCATTCTTTGGTTAGTGAAATGTTACCTAAATTACCTAATGGTTTAGATACTATGATAGGGGAAAATGGGGTTAAGTTAAGTGGAGGAGAAAAGCAAAGAGTGGGTATTGCAAGAGCTTTATTAAGAAAACCTAAAATACTTTTATTAGATGAGGCAACATCGGCTTTAGATAACAATACAGAGAAGCAAATTGTCGAGAATATTAAAAAGTATTATCAAGATACTACTTGTGTTATAGTTGCTCATAGATTACATACTATTGAGCATTCTGATAAAATAGTTGTTTTAGAGAAAGGAAAAATAGTGGAGATGGGAAATCACCAAGAATTATTAAATAAAGGTGGTTTGTATTCTAAATTATATTCAATAAGCAATGAATAAGCAAAATATAGATAATAAAATAAGTGAATTAGCCATAAAGTATGAGAGTTATGGTAATTTAATGGTTTACAAGAACAAAGAATTAATTATTAATAAAAGTTTTGGTTATGCTAATAAAGAAAAAGAAATACTTATAACTGCTGAAACTTTAGTTAGTTTTTTAAGCAATTCTTTATTATTAATGAACTTAGTAATTTTAAAGTTATCAGAAGAGAAGTTATTATCACTTGATGATAGTGTAGATAAATATATTTCAAATTATAACCAAGCCTATAAATTAAAGGTTTTTGATTTGCTTACTAGTAAAACAGGGTTAAAGGATTATCATAATGAATTGACAAAAGTAGAGCAAGAAACAACTTTTTATAAGAGTTTATCTGTGGTTGAGCAACAACAATATGACTTTGAAATAGCTTCTAGATATGTTAGTGATGATGAATATTTAGATTTTTTAAATAAGCATGAAATTAATGATAAATATAAAAATTACTATCTTAAAGTGAATTATTTTTTAGCAAAGTTAGTTATTGAAAAAGTTACTAAGACTACTTTGTTTGATTATTTGCAAAAAGAAATATTTTCACCATTGGGTATAACTATATATGATAGTTTTAATTATGATTTATTATCTTATGATAGGTTTTCTGGTGGAGTAATTCTTCCAATTAAAAGAAGTCAGAAAATTGAAAAATGTTTTTCTATTAAGATAAGTGATTTAGGGACATTTTATCAGGCAGTTTTTAATTATAAAATTATTTCTAAAAAATCATTTAGTAAATTGCTACCTAAAGGTGATGAATATTGGGGAATAGCCGCTTCTTATGAATATGGATTTTGTCGTTTGGGTTTTGATTATCAAGGAGCATACTCGGCTGGTTTGTATAGTTTTTCTTCAGATACTTTAATTGTTTTAACTAGAAATTTAACGGGTAAAACTGAATATGGACCAATAAATGATAAATATTTTTATAGTGAAGTAATTGATTTGATAAAGCAGAATTGTTTTGCCTATAATAAACCTAAATTAAAACCATTAAGCAAAAAATATATTAAGGATGCTTTAAAAATTGATGTTAGGGAAGACCAATATAGTAATGTTGGTAGTGGAGCACTTACTATTGCTTGGTGTTCAGTAGAAAAGAACAGTCATATTTATATACTTATTGATAATGATATAGTGGTGGGATTATGTGTTTTAATTTGGAATAAAAAAGAAAATGAATACAGTATTGAGGATGTTAAAATAGACCAAAAATATCAAAATAGAGGTTATGGTAAGGTCTTGATTTCTGAAGGATTAAAGATATTACAAAGAAAAGGGGCAACTAAGATATCAATAGGAGTGAATAAAAATAATATTTATGCCTTTAAGATATATATTGGAGCGGGTTTTAAAATCAAAGTTTCAAATGCTTCTGGTTATTATGAATTAGAGTGGATTAAAGAATAAAGACTTAAATATTACAGTTATTTTGGAATAAAAAATTAAATAAGGTGTAGAGTTGGTTAATTGAATTGGTGAAATATTGACAAATACTGTACTTTGAATTGGTGAAATATTGACAAAAACGGCACTTTGAATTGGTGAAATATTGACAAATATTGCATTTTGAATTACTGAAATATTGACAAAGTGTTATAATGTTATAGAGAAAGGAATAAAAATGATATTCAAAAGAAACATTTATAATGAGTTAATAGAATGGAAAAAAGAGCAAGGTAAATCTTCTATTCTTGTTGAGGGGGCTAGGCGTGTTGGCAAATCAACTTTAGTAGAAAACTTTGCCAAAGAAAATTATAAAACATATATTTTAATTGATTTTAATAATATATCTGCTGAAATTAGAGATATTTTCTTAAATGAGAGAGCAAATATTGACACTTTTTACTTAAAGCTTTCTTTGGCTACCGGCATTAAAATATATCGGAGAAAAACTTTACTTATTTTTGATGAGGTTCAAAAGTTTCCAATTGCCCGTGAATATACTAAGTATATTGTTAAAGATAATAGGTGTGATTGTATTTGCACTGGCTCTTTAATCTCTATTAAAAAAAATACTCAAGGGATTTCTATTCCATCAGAGGAAAGAAAGATAAAAATATACCCTTTAGATTTTGAAGAGTTTTTATTAGCCTTAAATGAAGATGTTAGGCTGGAAGGAATTAAAGCAATAGTCAAAATAAATCAGCCAATAGGTAATGGTATTCATAGAACTTTAATGGAATTCATGAGGTTATATATTGTTATAGGTGGTATGCCTCAAGCAGTGGCAAAGTATCTTGAGACTAAAGATTTTGATAAAGTTGATAAAATAAAAAGAGAAATATTAGGCATATATAGAGACGATATATTGGCAAATGGTGATGAAAATAAATATAAAATATTAAATATTTTTGATAATATTCCTTCTCAACTAAATAAAAGTTATAAAAAGTTTATTCTAAATAAAACTCTAAAAGGAGACAGAATTGAAAGAAATGTTGAAAACTTTGTTTTTTTAGAAGAGGCTATGTTAATAAATAGATGTTTTTTATGCAACAATCCAAACATTGGATTAAACCAAAACAGAGAAAG
>JAISJY010000192.1 GCA_031261365.1 Caryophanales bacterium
CTTACCTGCTTTTATTGCTAGACCGTATATTGAAATAATGGAGAGTCTTGCTTTAAACTCTATCTATGCTTTGCCTTCTGTTTATGCTAATGCTTATTTAGTTAATAGTGTTGTTAGTAAGGATTCCTTAGGTTTAGTTTTAGATATTGGAGGTTTACACACGGTTATTTGTAAAACATTAAACGGTTTCCCTTTAGATACTTTATATTTTAGAAATGGGGGAGTTGATTTTACAAATGCTATAGTTAATGATTTTTCTTTATCTTTTGAAGAAGCCGAAAAGTTAAAAAAAGAGTATGGTAATTTGAATATTCAAGTAGCTGAAAATATTGAAATATATGAGAGTAGTAGAACAAGAGCTGTTATTAGTGAAAGGAAGTTGAGTGAATCTTTAAAGAAGAAGTTTGAAGAATGGAACTCTATCTTTAATAGAACATGTAAAGATTCTTCTTTAGAGTTAGCTAATCATTTAATTGTTGTTATTGGTGGTAATTCTGAATTGAGTGGCTTTGCAGTGGCTTTAGGAAGTAATTCTATTAATAAAACTGTCAAATATCAAATACCTTATTTTGGACTTAGAGATAATTCTTATTGTACTTGTTTAGGAATATTAAAATATTATTTTGAGAAAGGTGGGGAACTATGATAGATGAATATGATGCTTTAGATTACTTTAATGCTAAAGAAGAGGAAAAGCCTCTTGATTTTGTTTTTGAAGGAGAAACTATTGAAGATATTGATTATGAAGTGAAGAAGTACCTTGCTAAAATAAGTTCAGTAGATGATACTATGCGTTTATTTGAAATTGCTAATGAAAGAAAGAACTTTATTAGTAAAAAAGAAATAAAAAAAGAAGAAAAAAGTCCTACTATTAATCCCAATATAAAAATGACAAACATTAAGATAATCGGTGTTGGTGGAGGTGGTTGTAATGCTGTTTCTTATATGGCAACTAAAAGAAAAATAAGAAATGTTGATTTTTATTTAGCAAATACTGATATGCAAGCTTTAACTAGATATGATGACCCACATTTGAATAAAATACATTTAGGTATTAATGAGACTAAAGGTTTAGGAGCAGGGAGTGATCCAGAAGTTGGCAAAAGAGCAACCTTAGAAAGTTTAGATAGTATTAATAAAGTCTTAGATGGAGCTGATTTAGTCTTTATCGCGGCTGGTATGGGTGGTGGTACAGGAACAGGTGGAGCTCCACTTATTGCAAAGGCTGCCAAAGATAGAGGTTGTTTAACTATTGGTATTGTTACTAGTCCTTTTGTTTTAGAAGGAGAGAGAAGAAGAGTTCAAGCCTTACAAGGTATTAATTAAATTAGAGGTTATGTTGATTCTTTAATTATTGTTGCTAATGAAACTTTGAATAATATTAGAGGAAGTGTTTCTTTCAAAAGAGCTTTTGAAGAATCTAATGAAGTTTTAGCTCAGTCTGTTTATGCTATAACATCTATTTTAACCGAGAATAGTTTAATGAATGTTGATTTTGCTGATGTTAGATATACTTTAAAAAATAAAGGCAATGCTTTAATCGGTTTTGGAACAGGTAAAGGAAATAATAGAGCTATTGAAGCAGTGGAGGCTGCTATTTCTTCACCTTTAGTTGGTTCAAGTATTATTGGAGCGAAAAATGCTATTGTTTGTATTACTGGAACTGATAAGGTTTCTTTAGAGCAAATTAATGATGTTATTGATAAGATAAAGGAGGCGGCTCAAGGACAATTAGATATTATTTTAGGTTTAAATGATGAAATGAATGCTAATAATTTATATGATTCTAATGCTGAAATAATTGTAACTGTGGTGGCTACTGATTTTGCCGTTAGAAGTGATGAAAAGGTTGAAGAAATACAAGATTATAAAAAGAGAATAGATGATTTAAGACGAATTCAATTCTTTCAAGAAGAGAGTAACGAGGCTTCTTCTACTTCTAGTGAAGATGACGATAGCATTCCAAGTTATTTAAAGAGGAATATTTAATGAGCGATTCTTTTTCTTTTCCAAGTGATAGGGAATATTTAAAGAAGGAAAGTAATAAAAATGATATTGGTGATGTTTTTTTTCCAAGTCAATTTATTCAAGCTCGTGAAATAGTTACAGAATTGGAATTAAATAAGCATATTACTATTAACTTTGAATTAATATTAAAGAAAGAAAATGGTAATTTAATTGCTAAAAGAATGTTAGATTATATTGCTGGAGCAACTCAAGTCTTAAAATTAAATATTAAACAAATAAGTACTGTTGTTTTTGAAATAAATTAGAAAGGTAAATATGGAACTAAAAGATACATTATTAATGCCCAAAACAAGTTTTGATATGAGAGGTAATCTTCCTAAAAAAGAACCTCTTTTAGTCCAAAAATGGCAAGAGGAAAAGTTATATGAAAGAATATTAAAAAAGAATGAGGGTCATCCTTCTTTTGTTTTACATGATGGACCTCCTTATGCTAATGGTGATATTCATTTAGGACATGCTTTAAACAAGATATTAAAAGATTTTGTCGTTAGATATAAAAATATGCAAGGTTTTTATACTCCTTTTATTCCCGGCTGGGACACACATGGTTTACCAATTGAGACAGCTTTAAGTAAGAGTGGTGTTAATAGAAAAGCTATAAGTGTTGTTGAATTCAGAAAGTTAGCTCAAGAGTATGCTTTAAAACAAGTAGAAAAACAGAAATTAGGTTTTTTAAGAATTGGAAGTTTAGGTGATTATGCTAACCCTTATTTAACTTTACAACATTCTTTTGAAGCGGAGCAAATTAGAGTTTTAGCCAATATGGCTTTAAAGGGTTTAATATATAAAGGGAGAAAGCCTGTTTATTGGTCTCCAAGTAGTGAATCTGCTCTAGCAGAAGCCGAAATTGAATATAAGGATGTTCAATCACATTCCCTTTATGTAAAATTTAAAGTTAGAGATGGTAGAAGTGTTTTAGATAATGAGACTTCTTTAATTATTTGGACTACAACTCCTTGGACATTACCTGCTAATTTAGGAATAAGTGTTAATCCTGATTATATTTATGGTTTATATAATAGTGATTTAGGTAAGATAGTTATTTTAAAAGAACTTGAAAATAGTTTAAAAGAGATACTTAATTTAGAAAAGTTAGAATTAATTAAAGAAATAAAAGGTAGTGATTTAGAATATGTTAAAGCTAAACATCCTTTTTATGAAAGAGATTCTTTAGTTTTATTAGGAAAGCATGTTAGTAATGATACAGGAACAGGTTTAGTTCACACAGCACCAGGTCATGGTTTAGACGATTATATGGTTTCTTTAAAGTATAAAATTGAACCTTATTGCCCTGTAGATAGTCAAGGAAAGTTTGATAATACAGTAGGAGAAAGATTACAAGGTTTGTTTTATGAAAGTGCTAATAATGTTGTTTTAGATTTATTAAAAGAGAATAATGCTTTAATTAAAGATAGTTTATTTTCTCATTCTTACCCTCATGACTGGAGAACTAAAAAGCCTGTTATCTTTAGAGCAACTGACCAATGGTTTGCTTCTATTCAACCAATAAAAGATGGCTTGTTAAAGGCTATCAGTGAGACAAAATGGACACCAAGTTGGGGAGAGAAACGCTTATACAATATGATTAATGATAGGCAAGATTGGTGTATTTCTCGACAAAGAGTTTGGGGAGTTCCTTTGCCTTTTATTTATAATGAAGATAATTCACCGATTATGGAAGCAGAAGTCTTTGAAAACATCGCGAATATTTTTGAAAAGGAAGGGAGTAATGCTTGGTTTATTAAAGATGTTAAAGATTTATTACCAAAGAATTATCAAAATAAAGCTTCACCTCATAATTTATTTAGAAAAGAAACTGATATTATGGATGTTTGGTTTGATTCTGGTTCTTCTAGTCATGGTGTTTCTTTAAAAAGAATGAATACTTACCCTGTAGATTTATATTTAGAGGGAAGTGACCAATACCGAGGCTGGTTTAATTCAAGTTTAATAATCGGTTTTGCTAATAAGAATATAGCTCCTTTCAAAGAGGTTGTCAGTCATGGTTTTATTGTGGATGCTAAAGGTGAGAAAATGAGTAAGTCTTCTGGTAATGGTATTGACCCTATTGATATTTGTAACAATTATGGAGCAGATATTTTAAGGTTATGGGTCGCTTCCACTAATTATCAAGCCGATATTAAGATGAGTGCGGACCTTGTTAAACAAATTAGTGAGGTTTATCGGAAACTCCGCAACACCTTTAAGTTTTTATTAGGTAATTTAAGAAAAGTAGGCGATACTAATTTTAATCCTCTTTTTGATAAGGTTGATACTTTTGAATTATTAGATAATTTAATTTTAAATAAACTAAATAGTGTCATTAATAATTATTTAAGTTTCTTTGATAAATATGATTTTTCTAGTGCTTTGAATGAAATAATTAACTTTGTTACTAATGATTTATCAGCCTTTTATTTAGATATTACTAAAGATATTTTGTATTGTAATAGTCAAAATA
>JAISJY010000007.1 GCA_031261365.1 Caryophanales bacterium
CTAAATATTTTGAAAAGTCTAAAGTATTAGAATGTTCTTCTCTGTAAATATATTCTTCCATTTTAATTGTCCACCTTTTTAATATCGTCAAAATCTATTTTAGCAATTAAAGGACGGCTAAAAAATGTCATTTCAACTTCCACTTCTTTAGATTCTTGGAAAACATTTCTAACAATGCCTCTAGCTGACTTATAAAAGCCTTTAATAACTTCAACTTTTGCTCCTCTAAAGTATTTATCAATCGCCACAGAAACATCTCTACCACATAACTTTAAGACAGCTTCCATATCATCTTCACTAACCGGAAAAGGCTTTGTTCCTTTACCAGATGAGCCAACCATTCCTGTTACATTAGGAGTATTTCTAATTAAATACCAAGAATCATCCGTCATCTTCGTTCTGACAAAGATATAACCTTTATAAGGATTTTCCTTTTTAGTTTTACCTGTATATTTGCCACCTTTATTATCTAATTGCTCTTGTTCTGCTACTAATATCTCAGTGATATAACCTTGAAATTTAGCATTTTCAACTCTAGCTTGTAAATCTTTCTTTACTTGTTTTTCAGCCCCTGATTTAGTAGAGACCATGAACCATTGTTGCCAATTAGCATACAAAGTTGTATTACTTTCAATAGAGGTGGCTTCTTTAACTTCACCATAAGTATCTTGATAATCTTCCCAAACTATTTTTTCTTTGAATTCATCATCAGCATACCAACCAACAAATATATAACCTTCTTTAATAGGGTCAACAGGTTTTTGAACTAAAGATAAATGGTTACCTTTTTCAATTAAAAGTGGTTCAATTTCTTTCTTACCTTGATATGGTAAAATATAATCATCAAATCTTACTTCGACTAAATTCATATTATCTAATTCCTACTGCTTTAAGCATTTGTAAAACAAGTAAATCAAAGCCGAATAAGACTAAAGCAAAAAAGCCCACGAATATTATTACTTGAACAAAGTCTGCTAATAAATCAATAGCCCGAGGCCATCTAACTCTCCTCATTTCTGTCCATACGCCAACAAAGTATCTCTTAATTTTGTTCATAATTCCTTCTTTCCTTTATTTACTTTCTTTATGAAGTGTGTGTTTGTTACATTGAGGACAAAACTTATTAACAGTAAAGCGTTCTTGTGTAGCACCTTTAATTTTGCTAGTTACATAATTTCTGGATAAACATTCCGAACAGATTAATAATATTTTTTCTCTCATTATAAAAAATAACTACCTAGTAGTCCTAATTATTATACTCTTATTAGATAATAAGTCAAATAAATAATAAAAGAATTTTTGAAAGACCTACCTAATAAAATAATGCCCATTTTCTTGATAAATATCTCCTTGCCCTTCTAGTAACTCCAAAGCATACTCTAATTTGTTTAAGATAGTTGAACCAATATGTCCAAACTCTAATAATTGAGTTAAAACTTTAAAGATACCTTCCTTATTAATTCCTCCATTTAATTCTATTATCTTTTTAATACCAGCTACAATTTCAATTAAAGGAATAGTTTGAATAGTTCTTCCCTCTAATCTTAATTCTATTTCTTTATTATCTACCACATAATAAACTTCATTACCATATTCTTTTTTTATTATTTTTGACTGTTTATTTAAGTAATAAGTCAAACTATCTTTAACTTCACTAGTTACTTTTTCTTTATTAAAAATAGGTGGGATTTTACTTAACAAAACCTCATGCAAAATAGGTTGTTCTTCTCTAATTATTTTAATAAGGGCTGAAGCAGGATGAGGAAATTGTTTAATAATACCTTTGACATCACTAGGAAAATATATAGGAAAATGACTTTTTAATTCTTTTTCTACTTTAGTATTCAAAAAAGGAACTTCTTGTTTTTTCTCTATCTTAGGTTCTTTTGAAACATAAGTAGAGATAGCTTTTGAAACAAATTGTAAAAGTTTCTCTTTTTCTCTGTTCTTATTTTTATACCAATCAGTAGACCACATTCTATAAACTACCCAACCTAGTTTTTCTAATATCTCTTTTCTTAATCTATCTCTATCTCTAGTTATCTTACTGTTTCTATAAGTTAAGCCATCTAATTCAATAGCTACAACAAAATTATTTGAATTAAGGTTTTGAACTACTAAATCTATTTTAAAATTAGAACTACCTACTTGAGTTTCAACAACATACCCCGCCTCTAATAAAACATTTTTAATTTCCTCAACTAAATAATTAGAAGAAATGGTTTCTTTTTTTGTTTCAGAATAGAGATGACCATTCTCTGCCCAATCTAAATATTCTTTTAATAATTTACTACCTTGAGCATTTGTTTTATTTAAATCTATATCATTTTGTTTAATAGAAGTAACTAATTTAACATTATACTTTGCTCTAGTTATAGCTACATTTAAGCGTCTTTCTCCCCCTGCTTTATTTAAAGGACCAAAGTTATGTAGAAACTTTCCTTGACTGTCTTGAGCATAACCAACTGAAAAAATAATAGTATCTCTCTCATCACCTTGAACTGTTTCTAAGTTTTTAATAAAGAAAGGCTCATTTAAATCATTAGCAAAGAACTTTTCATAGTTTGGTTGTTTATTTCTTTGTTGGCTTAATAAATCTTCAATAGCTTCTTGTTGAGCTAAAGAAAAAGCGACTACTCCTAAACTTCTTTGAGGGTTATTATCAAAATGTTCAAAGATTAACTTAACCACCTTTTTAGCTTCAATAATATTTTTCTTATTCCCTCTTTCAAATATGCCATCTGGAACATAATAGAAATCTATTCCCATATCTTTTTGATTTTTAAAACTTGAAGGAAAAGTGACTAATTCATCTTTATAAAAATTAAGATTAGAAAACTTTATTAAATCTTCTGTCTTACTTCTATAATGCCATTTTAGAACCTTTTGAGGAAAGATAGCTGAACAAATATCTAATATTGATTCAAAATCTAAAGTTTCATCATCATCTTCACTAAAATTATTAGTATTAAAAAAGTTACTTGGTGGCATTTGCTTACTATCACCAACAACTATAATTTGTTTAGCTCGATAAATTGCCACTATCGCATCCCAAGGAAAGATTTGAGAAGCCTCATCAAAGATAACCACATCAAAGTTTAAATTATTAGCTTGTAAATAAGTACTAACTGATAAAGGAGACATTAAAAAACAAGGCTTTAATGTTTGAACTAATTCATTAATTATTCCTAAAAGTTCTCTAACTGATTTTTGTCTTCTCTTTTTTAAATATTCTTTTTTTAAAATTGAAACTTGACTTCCATTTAAACTATAAGCTGGTATTCTTTTACTAACAGTTTCTATAACTTTGGCTCTATTAATTAATAAACTTAAACGGTCTTTCTCCCTAAAAACATCTACCACATTATCATGGGTTATCCGAGAAAAGTTATCTAAAACACTATTAGTACTTAATATATAATCAAACCAACTCTTATAATAAATACCCTTATAAATATTTATTATTTCTTTTCTGTCAACTTTATCATTAATAGTTTGCAAAATATAATCATATATTTCATATTCCTTACTTAATGAAAGAACATCAACAAACCTTAACCAGACTATTAAATCATCAATATTATCTAAACAAGCCTTAAATCTATTTTGTAACTTCCCAAAAGGAGTTTGATAGAAATCAAAATCTTCTTTTTTAAAGAAACTTTGGAGTTTATCAAAAACAATTATTCCTTTATCTGTCTTATAATACTCACTTAATGACTGACTTAATTCTTTTTTTATCTTTTCAAAATCAAGCAAGTTTTTAGTGAAAAAATAATTATAATCAAAGGTCATAATTTTAGCTAAATCTTTTAATTTATTTTCAAAATCTTTAAAATCTAAAGAAGTATCCTTCACAAAAGAAGCACTTAATAAATTAGTAAGTCTATTTTCAATTTCAATTAATTTAGTTTTAGTCTCAATTATCTCACCAGAAAGTAAAAGGTATTTATTAATTTTATAATAAGAAAACTTTTGTTTTAATTTCACACAGTGTTCCATAATTTTAGCTTTATCTTTATAGTATTGAGCTTTAAAGATTCTAAAAATAGAATTATAGTTATCAAATATTTTCTTATACTCTTTTAAATCTAAAGTAAAGATAGATGGTTTAAAGACTTTAAATATTTTTGTTTCATTAATATTAATAGTATGTACTAATTTATTCCGTTTTTCTGTTAAAACTATGATTTCTTTTAACTTTTTCTGCACAAAAATATTAGGAGAAAAATAAGGGAAAGTAATTAGGAACTGTAAAAAAGGCAAATGATATTGTAATTTATTTAAATCACTTAAATCAATTTGCAATAAATCTTTTACTCTTTCAGCCAAGGTAATACTCGCTTTTAAATATGGTTCAACTTCTTTTAAATCTTTTGTTAAATCTTTAGAAGAATTGTTTTTCTGATAACCAAACCAAGCATTAAGAGTAAAATCATAACCGACTTCACTTTCAAAATTAATAACATCATTTAAAATATTACAAACATTATCTAAATATTTTTCATTTTTAGAAGAAATATTTTTAATTTCATAATCAAAATTATTTAAGTTATACCTAGAGATGTTATCAAGTATTTCAAAAGGTGTCTTATTAAGACCTTTTATTTTTTGATGCATTATTTGAGCATATTCATCTAATGTTTTCTTAGCACTTTTTAATTTATCTATCTCTTTTTCTGAATTCAAATCTAATTCATGTTGCCCTAATTCTAAAACTCTATTTAATTCATCAATAACTACTTTTTTATTCGTTTTATGACTATGTAGTTCTAAAGCAAAATCAGCCAAATTAGCTTTACTTAAATTAGTATAAACCACATTTAAAGCGGCTAGTTTCTCTGAAACAAATAAAACCCTCTTGCCATCTGCTAAAAACTCAGCTATTAAATTAGTAATTGTTTGAGATTTACCCGTTCCAGGTGGTCCTTGTAAAACAAAACTTGAACCTGTTTTTCCTTGAACAATAGCTTCTATTTGACTTGAATCAGCATCCACCACATTATGTAATTCTATTTCTTGACTATTCTTGAAATACTCTTTAATATCTATTAATTCTTTGCTTACTCCATTAGAAATATTTAATATTCTTTTAATGTTTTCATTTTTTAAAATAGTTTCCTCGTTCTCTATAATATCTTTATACATATTAATTTTAAGAAAAGAAAAAGTTCCAACATTAACCTCACTACTAACTGTCCATTTCCATTTTTTAATAGTTTCAAAAACAGTATCAAGATAACCTTGCAAAGTTAATTCTTCTTGATAATCTGGCAAAGTAATTCCATATTCTGTTTTTAATTTATAAAGAAGAGTAGGATTAAGTATTATTTCATCATCATATTCACTTATTCTATAGTTATCTCCAATAGCTTCTTTTTCTAATTTCAAAGGTATCAATAATAAAGGAGATTTAAAATTAAGACCTGTTGTTTCTTGCCAATTCAAAAGACCAAAAGTTAGATAAAGAACATTTATACCTGTCTCTTGTAAAGAAACATCACTAGTTTTCTTAATGCTTTTTAAGACTTTTTTTAATTTTATTTCCAAATTATAAGAAAGAACTTGGTCTTTTTTTAACTTAGAAGATAAACTATTAACAATGCTTTCTACACTTAAAATATCATTATTAGGGTCAACAACTTTATTAGTCTTTATTAATTCATCATTAAGTCTTAAAACAAAAGTATCTATATCAAAAAAAGATAACTTCTCCCCGTTTGATATTTTCTTAAATATAATTTCAGCCTCAGGAGCATATAACTTAATATTTTGTTTAACTGCTCCTGTGTAATTAATTAACTTATTCTTTTTTCCAGTATCTAATAACTGTTCACAAAACTTTTCTAATGTTATATTCATACTTAATATTTTAACATACTCTTAAATGTTGTGCTTGTCTCTATCTTTTAATTTATAAACATACTTTATTTTTTCAACATTGATTTCTAACTTTTTACTTATCTCTTTAATCGTATAACCATCTAATCGCATTCTTAAAATCAACTTTTCAGTAATAGTATCTTTAGTTTTAGTATCATTTAAATACATTTCTTCAATATCTTCTTGAAATAATTGCTCTTCCTCACTTATAGAATTATCTAAATATATTTCTGTGTCTTCTTTTAAAGATAAGTCTTCTAAAGAAAGAAAATTACTTTTATTAATAAACTTTCGGTATTCATCACACATTTTATCCATGATTAATTTCTTACAAAAAGAATAAAAAGCTCCTTTCCCTAAAACATACTTCTTTAAACTGATATAAAAATAATAAAATGCTATTTGAAACATGTCATCTTTTTCAGTTTTCAATCTACCACTAAAAACATATTTTTGATAAATCCAATTACTTATTAATACTTTATACTTTTTGAATAATTCTGTTAATGCAATACTTGAGTTCATATGTATCATATAAATCAATTCATTGTCGTTTAGAAACATTTTTTACTCCCTTTTCTTTTGAACGATTTCGTTAATCAAAATGCCTGTTGCCACTGAAACATTTAAAGAATTAACATGCCCAAACATTTGAATATTAACTAGATAATCACATTTTTGACTAACTAAATTACCTATTCCCTTCCCTTCTGAACCAACTACCAAAGCTATCTTGGTGTCTTTATAATCAACCTTATTAAAAGATAAATTATTATTCGCCTCTGCTCCCACCACCCAAAAACCATTTTCCTTTAATTTAGCAATACTATTTGCCAGATTTGCTACTAAAGCTATTTTAGTATAAAGTAAAGCACCTGTTGAAACATGGTAAACTGCTGAAGTAACTAAGGCTTGTCTATCTTTAGCGATAATGATACCATCCAAAGCATAAGCATCAGCAATTCTAATAATTGCACCTAAATTATTAGGGTCTTCTATGCCATCCAAAATTAAAATAGTTCCATCTTTTTTACTATCTCTAATCATTTCATCTAATGGGGTATAAGTAAATTCATCAATTAATAGAGCCACTCCTTGATGATTACCTTTACTAGTTAAATTATCTAACTCTTTCCGCTCACAAATCTTATATTTAAGGTTTTTCTTTTTAATTATTTCTAAACAAGAAGAACTTTCTAAAACAAAGATAGAATATATTTTTATTCTTTTTTCAACAATAGCATTAAAAACATTTTTGCCATAAACAATAATTTGTTTCATTAGACTCCAGCCGATAAATCATTTCTAAGTGATAGATTAATTGGTTGAACTTCACTTTTAAGAGCAATAACAACATTTTCTAAATCTCTTTTAGTGATAGCTTTTTCAAATTCTAATTTAACTCTTAAACATTCTTTTTGATTATAAATAATTAAAGCTGTATCTATTTTCTTTATTTTAGCATTTTGTTCCATACAAACATTTAAAATGTTCTTTAAAGCCGGTTTATCTGCTTCTAATATCAAAGTAATAACAGCCGCTTTTTTATTAATCTTTACTTCTATCACTCTTAAAAAAGTTAAAGTTATCATCACAAAAACAGTAGTGATAATTGTTGGTCCCCAATAACCTATACCACAACCCATACCTATCATAGCTGAAACCCACAAAGTGGCAGCCGTTGTAATACCTTTAATATCTCCATGAGCATGTAAAATACAACCTGCTCCTAAAAAACCCACTCCTGTAACAATATTACTTGCTATTCTAGTAGGGTCAGCTCGACTTGTGTCATAAGGAGGCATGGAAAACTTTAAAGAGATAATCATTACTAAACATGCCCCAACCGAAACTAAAATATGAGTTCTTAATCCAGCAGGACGACCGTGAAACTCTCTTTCTAAACCGATAAAACCGGCTAAAATAACAGATAAAAGTATCTTAATAGCACTATATAGGGTGTCTAATGAAATTAAATCTGTAATCAATTCTTGAAAACTTGGCATATTATTCCTTTCAAATTAGATTTTTATTAGCAAGTAATTGTCTTAATCTATCCGCTTCAACATAATTCTTTTCTTCTCGTGCCTTTTGCCAAGCTTTTAAATTAAGGATATCATCTTGCACTAGATTAAGTATATCATAAGTTAAGCCTAAAACATCTAATATTTGAATTAAATTAGCTAAATCGGAAGATAAACTATTTAATTCCTTATTAGTTATGTTAGTATTTATCTTTTTTATTAACTCAAAAATCAAAGTAATAACATTAGGTGTATTAAGATCATCAGCTAATATTTCTAAGGCTTTTTGTAAATAGGTATCATCTTTTAGTTCTAATTCTAAATCATTTACATATAACTCTAATTGTCCTTTTTTCAAAGTTGTAGCAATTTTATTAGCCTCTTTTAAAGCACTTTGCATTAATTCAGAACTATAATTCACAGGTGCTCTATAACTAGCTTCTAATAAAACCAATTTAAAAGCATTTAAAGGGTATTGCTTAACTATATCTTTTCCTAAAGTAAAATTACCTAATGATTTAGACATTTTCTCATTATCTAGATTAATAAAACCATTATGTAACCAATAATTTGCTAAAGGTTGATTACTATAAGCTTTGGCTTGGGCTATTTCATTTTCATGATGGGGAAACTTTAAATCAAAACCTCCCCCATGAATATCTATGGGGAATTGTTGAGCAATACTGTTTATCATAACCACACACTCTGTATGCCAACCCGGTCTTCCTTCACTAAAAGGTGATTTCCATTTAATACCTTTCTCAGTTGACTTCCATAAAAGAAAATCTAAAGGGTTCTTTTTATTAATGTTTTCTTCAACTCGACTTCCACTTATCAAATCATTAATATTTATTTTTGATAATTCTCCATAACTTTTAATTTTACTTATATCAAAAAATACTTCTCCATTAACCACATAAGCATTTTCTTTTTTAACTAATTCACTAACAAAATCTATGATTTGAGGAATATATTCAGTTACTTTAGGAGTATAATCAGGAACTAAGACATTTAAACTTTTTCTTAATTCAAAGTAACTATCTATATATAATTGGGTAAACTCTTTTTCCTCTATTCCTGCCGAGATTGAAGCATTAATTATCTTATCATCAACATCCGTAATATTACTTATGTAGTTTACTTTATAACCTATCTTTCTTAGAAAACGAACTAAAACATCAAAGACTATCAAAGGTCGGCAGTTTCCAATATGTAAATGATTATAAACAGTCGGTCCACAGACATACATGGTAACCTCATCTACTTTATTAGGTATAAATACTTCTTTTTTGTCACTCAAACTATTATAAAACTTTATCTCTCTCATAATTCTAGCCTTTCTAAAGTAAGTCCATCTA
>JAISJY010000012.1 GCA_031261365.1 Caryophanales bacterium
CGCTTATATAGAAGGAGGCTTTTATAGAGCTACGCTTAACCAAGCCCGTAACGGTTGGCAGTGGTCTCCTGATTTAGCTTTATCATCTCCAACACCTGTTAATCCAGAATTAAAAAATGGTAAATCAATTTCTAAAACTTGGGAAGTAGAACTTCGTCATGATTTAGGATGGTCATTTGCTCCTGGTATTGATACTGCTGGTTTTGATTTAGATCTTAATGCTCAAGATTACTATTGGACTTACCGTGAAGCTTTAACAAGAGGTTTATATAGAGCAACAACTGGTGGTGGAGATTTCTATTCTGAAATCGTTGGTGCTGAAGATTATGGTATCTTAGCAGCAGAATTAAGAGAAGATGGTATTACTCCACAAGAACAAGTTCAATTAGATGCTGAATGGGCAAAAGTTGGTATTAAAATTACAGGTGATTATTTATTAAGCTTTACTTTTAAAAATAAACAAAGTACTTTTGATGCTTATTATAAACTAGGATGGCCTGCAATGAATCAAGATTTATGGAATAAATATGGTCCTGATGCTTCTGTTCCTGGAAATGTAAACTTATATGGTAAAGACTTATTACATGTTGCTTCAAGTGGTCCAAATATTATTACTTATTTTGAAGCTAACAAATTAACTAGAACTGTAGAAAATCCAAAATATCCACATAGAGATGAAACTGTTTGGACAGGCGAGGATGTTATTATTTATGCAAATCAAGAAGTTGCTTTCACAGCTTTCTTAGATGGTAAATTAGATATGGCTGGTGTTCCAAATTCTCGTGTTAGTGAATTTGCTAGTAATCCAAGAACTATTAGAACTCCAGATGCTACAACTTGGAGATTAAACATTAATGGTTTGAAAACTGTTGAAGCTCAAAAGGCTCAATTCCCAACTGGAATCGGTAACGATTTTGTTCCTGAACCAATTTTAGGATATAGTAATTTTAGAAAAGCTTTGTATTACTCGTTAAATAGAGAAGAACTTCGTGATGATTGGGCTCCAACAAGAGGGACAATTAATACTTTATTCTCTAATGCTTATTATGTTGAACCAGAGAGTGGAATTCCTTATAGAAATACTCCTCAAGGTATTGCAGTTGCTGAAAAGTTTGGACTTAGTACTTGGGGATATAACTTTGATTTAGCTGAATCTTATGCAAAAAGTGCTATTGAAGAAGCTTTAGCAGAAGGTTATTATAGTGATTTTTCAACTAGTGGAATTAATTTAATCCATTTAGACCTTCGTTTTATGCAATTAAATGAATCTGAAGCTATTTATAAGACAGCAACATTTGTTAAACAAGAATTTGAAAAAATTGATGTTACTGCAGTTGTAGCTGGTAAGAGTTACCGTGTTAAAGTTGCAACAAATATTATTGATACAGATTTCCCTGGAATTTATACAACATATCAAATGAACGGGGCTTTTGACTTTGCTATGGGCGGTATTAGTGGTTCTGCTTTAGATGCTGCTAGTTTCTTAGATGTTTTTGCTTCTGATAATCGTGGTGGCTTTACTTTAAACTGGGGCTTTGATACTTCAGTTCCAGAAATACCAGTTGATTATACTTTAGATGGAGAAGAAAGACACGAAATATGGAGTTTTGATGCTCTTTGTGTTGCCTTAAGTGGTAAAGTTACAGTTGATGAGGGTTATGAAGTTGCTCCAACTTTAGATGAAGGTGTTTATGAAACAGCTGAAGCATTGATTCTTGAATTAGAAGATTTCCTTTCATACGCTGAAGATATTACTTGGGGTGATGGACCTTTTGAAATTATTGCTGGTACTAGTGCTGTTTTAGGTGGTTTCTGGGTTACTTTCCCAGAGGGAACAACTGCAGCTCAAATAAAAGCTGCTTTGGCTTCAGCAGGTTTCGTCTATATTACTTATGATGATGGAGACTGGTGTGGTGAGTTTACAAACGGTTCTGGCTATATTCTTAGCAATATAGTAGATGAGGACAGTGTAGTACCAGTTGCTGCTGTTTTGGCTGCTTATGGGGAAACTGCTCCATCTGCTCCAGCTATTTACTTCTACTAGATTTATTTTTAAAGATTAAACATTAGGGGCACAGCAATGTGTCCCTTTATGTGTTTTTGCTTTTTGTTGATGACAGTTTGCTTTAAATAAGATAAAATATTAAAGAAAGATTTTCGAGGTATATATGTTAAGATATTTTTTTCAAAGGTTAATGTGGGTATTTATAGTCCTAGTAGCTGTTTTAACAACTACTTATGTATTGTACAAAATACAGCCTTCTTCCCCACCAACTAGACCAGCAGAAAAAGCAACTTGGCTTAAAAGTCAGGTCGGATTAGGTTTTATGGAGGAAGAAATTTTAACCAGAGGAGAAATTTATGAAGGTAAATTTTTTAAGAATGATGAAAACATTTTTGGTCAGAAAATAACCCGTGAAATGCAGGAAGCAATATACGCGAATTATAAATATTATAAAATTGATTATACAATTTGGTCTGATTATGATTCTCCTAGTGTGACTAATATGAATCGAAGACTTTTAATTTATCGAGAGATTCCGATTATGGTTCAATATGGCAAATGGGTCAAAAATGTTGTTACTAAATTTGACTGGGGTCCTTCAACTAACATTTCAATAAATGAAAAAGCAACTACTGTTTTAAATAGGAGTTTTCCATATACCATTGGAGTTAATTTAATAACAACTCTAATTGAAATACCCTTAGGATTATTCTTTGGTATACTGTGTGCTATTAAAAAAGATAGTATTTTTGATAATATTATAAATGTTGTTTTTATGGTCTTTATCTCTTTACCAGGCTTTGTTGTTATAATGTTATTAATGAAATGGTTTGGTAGTGATCATTTATTTGGATTATCACATCCTCTGTTACCTTACCAGTGGCAGTCCTCGGATGCCCCGACGAAACAGAAAATCTTAGCGTATTTTATTCCTGTTATTTCCTTATCATTAGGTGGAATAGCGGGACTAACGAGGTCGGTTCGAGCCGAATTAAGTGAAGGGTTGACTCAAGATTATGTTTTATTAGCCAGAACTAAAGGTTTATCTAAACAACAAGCAATTAATAGACATGCTTTAAGAATTGCTTTAACACCTTTATTACCAGGTTTAATATTTAGTTTTGCAGCTTTATTAGGTGGAGCTGGAATAACCGAACAAGTTTATGGAATACCGGGAGCAGGAAGAGTATTTTTACAAGCTATTCAAGGTAGTCAACCAGATTATAATGTTTTAATGTATGATACTGCTTTGTTTAGTTTCTTAGGACTATTTTTAGGAATATTAATGGATATGTCATATTCTATAATTGATCCAAGAATAAGGATGGGGGCAAAAAATGAATAACGAAATAAAACAATATTCAGATGAATTATTTCAAAGAGTTCAAATAAATGAAAAGATTTTTGATCAAAAGTTTGAAGGTAAACCAAGATCTTTTTTAGCAGATGCGATGTTGAGATTTGTGAAGAATAAAATAAATATTGTCGCGACTTCTATTGTTTTTGTGATGGTTGTTTTATCTTTCTTAGTACCTTTGTTAACGACCAGAGATTTTACAAGTGCTAATAATGCTAAATTACAATATATGCCACCTCGGGTTCCAATTCTAGAAAACTTTGGTATTTTAGATGGAAAGGTCAAGGTTAATGATTTTCCAACTGACTCCAATAAACCAGAATTAGATAAAGAGGGTAATCCAACAGGTAGATATTATCCTTTGTTTGAAAATATCAATAAATATTCTTCAGAGTATATTGTTCCTGGTTCTCTTGAAAACTCTGAAAGTATTGGAGGGGTTAAAAGACCAGAATATGTCGGTGGAACTAATTACATTAGATTATTAGCTAATACTGATGCTCATTCTATTTTATCACCTGAAACTCGTTTAGTTTTTTTACAAAGAGTTGAAATAGTGGTGGATTCAATGGACCCTGATTCAACTTTAACTCTTCTTTTTAAACCAAAAAATATAGATTATCATGGACTTGATGCTAAAGACCCAGCTAGTTTTCAATATTATCGTTCGGAGTTTAAGTTAAGAGAAAATGGTGAAGAAAGTGAAGATTATATTAATACTATTACATCTCCTGGAACTTATCTTTTTAGATACAGCTTTGTCAAAGAAGCTGGAGATGAAACAGATTATAATGATGGACAATTATGTTTGAATTTTGAATCACCTATTGATAAAGCTAGAATTGATATAACTAGTGTTAATATTATGTCTAGTGATACGACAGTTGTAACTGGTTTTTCAGGATATGAATTGTCACAATGGAGTGGACAAAGTATTGATGGATATGGAGGAGATTTTTTAAGAGCAAATGCTATATTTACATCTTGTTCTTTTACTTATGATAAATATGCTGCTATTTTTGCTCCTGTTCCTAATCAAAACTTGGCAGAATCTAAATATTTGGAGATATTAAGTAAAAATCCTGATATGGAAGAAGCAATTGTTTATAATGACCCAGATGACCATAGTAAAGGTTGGGTTTTTGAAGGTGAGTGGCCAATAATAGAAATTACTGGAATATCACCAGGGGCAGTTGGTCCTGATGGTGTTTATCATTTTTCTTATAAAGCAACTCTGCGAGGAACTTATGTTTTAGGTTTTGATATTATGCCTTATTTCTTATTTGGCACTGATTCAGCTGGTCGTGATTTATTTGCTCAAGTTTGGTTATCTTTAAGAACTTCCTTATTATTAGGTGTTATAGTTTCGGTTATAAATATTATTATTGGAGTTATTTGGGGTTCTATTAGTGGTTATTATGGGGGAGCTGTTGATTTTTCAATGGAAAGATTTTGTGAATATTTAGGTAGTTTCCCTGGCTTAACCGTTTTATCAATTCTTTATTTAAAATGGGGAGCAGGTTTGTTATTAATGCTTGTTTATTTAACATATTCGGGGTGGATAGGTGTGGCTGGAATAACTAGAATTCAATTTTATAGATATCGAGGGCGAGAATATGTTTTAGCTAGTAGAACTTTAGGAGCTAAGGATTCTCGTTTAATCTTTAAACATATTTTACCAAACGGTATTGGTATTATTATAACTAGAACAATTTTATCAATTCCAGGAATGATTTTAACTGAAGCTTCTTTAAGTTATTTGAACTTTGGTTTTGGTCATGGAACGATGTTGGACTTTGGTTTATTTAAATTACCAGGCTTATCATTGGGTGTTATTCTTTTTGAAGGACAGCAAGTTATTACTAAACCAGGTGTCTTTTATTTAGTTATGATACCAGCAGTTGTTATTATTATTTTGATGATTTCCTTTAACTTATTTGGAAATGCTTTAAGAGATGCGATGAACCCTAGTTTGCGAGGACAAGAATAATGGAAAAAGAAATCGTTATTTCAGTTAAGGATTTGAATATCTCTTTTCGGACTAATCAAGGTTTATTACATGCTGTTAGAGGGGTTAGTTTTGATTTATTTAAAGGAGAAACTTTAGCTATTGTTGGTGAATCTGGTTCAGGAAAGAGTGTTACAAGTAAGACTATTATGGGTATTTTAGCAAATAATGCTATTATTGATTCTGGTTCTGTTATTTATGAAAATCAAGATTTAACCAAAATACCTGAAGAGGAGTTTCATAAAATAAGAGGAAATAAAATTGGAATGATTTTCCAAGACCCAACAAGTGCTTTAAATCCTATTATGCGAGTTGGTAAACAAATTGTTGAGGCTTTAATATTAAATGGACAAAGAAGGAAAAATAAGGTTGTTGATTCTTATATTAATGCTTATAACAAATATAATGCGACTAAAATACAATTAGATAATTTAGTAAAAGATAAAGAATTACCTAAAAATGAAAAACAAGAACAAATAAAAGTACTTAAAAATCAAATAGTTGAATTAAAGAAAGAATATCAAAATGCTAAAAAACTTGGTAAAAGACAAGTAAAAAAAGAGTATGAAGGTTACTTAATTACTTATAAAAATGATGTTAAAGATTTAATTAAAAGAAAAAAAGAAGCAGATTTAGAATATAAGAGAAAAAAAGCTGAAATTAAAGACGATAAGGTTCAATTAAAAGAACTAGAAAATGAATTACCATTACCAAAATTAATTAAAGAATATTTGGAGTTAAGAGAAAAGCATAATCGTTTAATTAGAGTTACTCATAAAGAAGCTTTTGAAGAAGCAATTAAAATTATGAAAGAAGTTGGAATACCTGAACCAGAGAGGCGTTTTAAGATGTATCCTTTCCAGTTTTCAGGAGGTATGAAACAAAGAGTAGTTATTGCTATTGCTTTAATGGCTCAACCTCAGATACTTATTTGTGATGAACCAACAACAGCTTTAGATGTTACTATTCAAGCTCAAATATTGCAATTAATTAAACAAATAAAGAGAGATAGAAATTTAAGTGTTGTTTTTATTACGCATAATTTAGGAGTTGTGGCTAATGTGGCAGATAGAATTGCAGTTATGTATGCGGGTAAAATAGTTGAATATGGGACAGCTAATGAAGTTTTTTATAATCCAAGACATCCTTATACTTGGGCTTTAATGTCTAGTATGCCAGATATGAATAGTAAAGAGAAATTACAAACTATTCCTGGAACACCTCCTAATATGTTATTCCCGCCTAAAGGTGATGCTTTTGCAGTTAGAAATAGATATGCTCTTAAAATAGATTATGAGGAACATCCTCCTTTATTTAAAGTTAGTGATACTCATTATGCAGCGACTTGGTTATTAGACCCTCGTTCCCCAGAGATACCTATTCCTGAAGAGATTAAAACTAGAATTGCTTTTATGAAAACAGAAGTAGAGAAGTTAAGAGGTATTTCCCATGAGTGAAGTTATTTTAAAAGTAGATAATTTAAAACAATATTTTAAGACTGGAGTTGGCAAAAATAAGTTTGTTAATAGAGCAGTGGATGGTATTTCTTTTGAAGTTAAACGGGGTGAAGTTTTTTCTTTGGTTGGAGAGAGTGGTTGTGGTAAAACAACAACAGGTAGAACAATTATTAGACTTTATAAGCCAACGGATGGGGAAGTCTTTTTGTTAGGTAAAAGAGTTTGTGCTGGTCTTGAAGGTTATCAAAAAAGAATTGTTGAATTAAGAAAATCTATTAATAAAGATAAAAAGTTAGAACAGAATGAAGAAATAACTAATAGAATTCAATTTAGTTTAAGTGAGATAGAAAGATTAAAGAAAGAAATAATTCAAGCTAAAAAAGATCAAAAAGACCTTTATAAACCAGAAAAAAAAGATTATATAGATTTAAAGTATAAGAATACTCTTTTAATTCAAGAAATAAATGCTTTAATAGATGAAGAAAACAAGAAGTTTTTAGATTTTAAAGCTCATGTTTTTGATGAAGTAGATAGTTTGCCAAGTGATACTGCACCCTCTGTTAGAGAACAACTTCATAAGAGTGTTTTAAAGACTTATATTGCTAGAAGAACAGAAAAGAATAATATTATTGCTAAATATAAAGATGAAATTGATATTTTAAGTAATGAAATATATTTTTTCAACAGACCTTTAACTAATAAAATGCAAATGATATTTCAAGACCCGATAGATTCTTTAGATCCAAGAATGACAGTTAAAGATATTATTGCTGAGGGCTTATATATCAATGGTATTACAAATAAGAAAATAGTTTTAGAAAGAGTTTATAATGTTTTAAAATTAGTTGGTTTATTACCTGAACATGCTGACCATTATCCTCATGAATTTAGTGGTGGTCAAAGACAAAGAGTAGGTATAGCTAGAGCTATTATTAATGACCCTGAACTTATTATTGCTGATGAGCCTATTAGTGCTTTGGATGTTTCCATTCAAGCTCAAGTTATTAATCTTTTGAATGAATTAAGACAAAAATTAGGTTTAACTGTTTTGTTTATTGCTCATGATTTGAGTGTTGTTAAGTTTTTAAGTGATAAGATAGCTGTTATGTATTATGGTCATATTGTTGAGATGGGAAGTAAAGATAAAATATTTAATCATCCTTTACATCCTTACACTTTATCATTAATTTCTGCTATTCCAATGCCGGACCCTGAATATGAGAAATATCGGGGGGACCCAATTAGATATAATCCTCAAATGCACGATTATTCAATTAATAAACCCTCTTTGAGAGAAATAGAAGAAGGACATTTTATTTATGCTAATGATGAGGAGTTTGCTAATTATCAAAAATTAATAAAGTAATGAAAACTTTTATTAAATACTTATTTTGTGTTTTATTCTTATTGTTTTTTTCTTTACTTTTATGGTTATTTGTTTATGAAAGAGAATTAGATTATCTTACTATCAGTGATTCTTTATTTGTTCCAAGTGTTATTGTTTTTTTTATGGGATTGGTTTTAACAACTGGTTCTTTGCGAATTACTTTAGCTTTTAGATATACCTTTTTAGTTTTTTTCAATAGAAAGAATACTAAAGAAAAATATCAAACTTTTAAAGATTATTATGATGATAAAAAGAATAATGATTATAAGAAAACAATTTTTATGATTTATACTTCTTTAGTTTTTTTACTTGTTGCTTTAATTTTTGCTATTTTAGCTATGACTTATTAATTTTTTTATTAAGTTAACGCCTTCTTTATAATAAACATTGGGATAATATTTTTCAGAATATAAGAAATAAGCTTTTTTATCGTCTTGGGCTAAACCAACATTTATTTGAGTATAATAATGTCTTTGCATATCATAAGAAACTATTTCAGCTAATTCTTTTAAGATATTATCATTAATATTATTTATAGTTTTAAAAGCGACAATAACATATTTATGGGGATTTTCTTTTTTGGAAAATGATGTTTCTAATTTGTTTATTTCTTCACTTATTTTTTCATCATAGAAATCTAAATTACTTTTTTTAATTAGAATAACAATGTTTAATTTATAGATGGAACGGACTTTAATATCTTTCATTTTTTGATT
>JAISJY010000127.1 GCA_031261365.1 Caryophanales bacterium
GATAAGTGCCTATATGTTGTTTGTTTTTAGATGTAGTTTGATGTTTTGCAGTGGCTAAATCTATTATCAAAATAGAAAAACAAAAAATATGATGCGTGGTTGTTGTAGATAAAAAGTAAGCAAGAAAACCGCTAAGATAACCGCTAAGATGTTGCTTTTAAATTGGTTGTATGGTATAATTAAATCATTAAGGAAAATGAAAATGGAACAATATATACCGCCCTTCTTGATAAATGAGAAAATGTTAGAATTAGTTGCTGAAATAATGGAAAAATTAGGCTCAATATCTAATATCAATAATTTAGAAAAAATGCCTAGACTTGTTAGAAGTAATAGAATAAAATCAGTTCATTCATCTTTGGCTATTGAGAATAATACACTGTCTTTGCAACAAGTAAGTGATATTTTGAATGGCAAAAGGGTTCACGGTCCAGAAAATGAAATTAGAGAAGTAAAAAACACTTTAAGAGCCTATCAAGAATTAGAAAAAATAAATCCATTAAGTGTTAAAGACTTATTAAAAATACATAAAATTATGTTAGAAAATCTTATATCAAAAAGTGGTAAGTTCCGTAACGGAGATGTTGGAGTTTTTTTAGGAACTAAAATCATCCATACAGCTCCGCCAGCCAAAATGGTAAATGAATTAGTGTATAATCTTTTTTCTTGGATTAAAAACAGCAAAGTACATCCACTTATAAAATCAAGTATATTTCATTATGAGTTTGAGTTCATTCATCCTTTTGAAGATGGGAATGGTCGGATGGGACGCTTTTGGCAAGTAGCTCTTTTGAGCAAATGGAAACCTCTTTTTGCTTTTGTTCCGATAGAAAGCATTATTTTTAGTAGACAAGAAGAATATTACAATGCTCTTGCTAATTCTAATAAAAAAGCTAATTCAAATGATTTTATTATTTTTATGCTTGAAACAATTCTGCAAGCCGTTTCTAATATCAAAGAAGATGCTTTTAATCATACTAATCATTTAAATGAGAGAGTAAGAAAACTTTTAATCGCCTTAGGAGATTATCAAATGTCTGCGACAGAATTACTAATTGCTTTAAACTTAAAATCACGAGAAACACTCCGAGAAAATTATATTAATCCAGCTCATGAGGCTGGTCTTATTGGATTAACTATATCTGATAAGCCAACTAGTAAAAATCAAAAATATTATAAAAAGTAAAACCAAAATATAAAAACAAATAACAATTTTTGAGTCTGATTTTAACAGAAAAATAACTCAAGTGGCTATATGTTACTTGTTTTTAGCTATGGTTTAAGTTTTTGTAATGGTTAAATCTATTATCAAAATAATAAAATAAAAATTATGATGCATGGTTGTTGTAGATAAAAAGTAAGCAAGAAAACCGCTAAGATAACCGTTAAGATAAATCGGTAACGATTAAAATCCTATCATTATTATTTATATCTTTTTCAATTATACCTTTTAAATTGTAGTCTTTTAATAGTTGCAAAATAGAGTTAGCTTGGTCAAATCCTATTTCAAATATTGCAGTCCCGTTTTTATTCATGACAAGTTTTAAATCGGCAAATATTCTTTTATAAATATCTAGCCCATCTGTTCCAGCAAATAAAGCTAAAAATGGTTCAAATAAAACCGATTTATCTAATGAGTAATTATCAGATATATAAGGCGGATTACTAATTATTATGTCAAACTTCTTTTTTTGTTTTATAAACTTCTTTAATAAATCACTTTGACAAAAATTAATCTTCAAATCATGGTTATAGGCGTTTTTTCTAGCAACATATAGGCACTTCTCTGAAATATCAGAGGCAAAAACATCTAATTTTACTATTTCTTTTTTAATGGCTAAGGCTATACATCCACTTCCTGTTCCTAAATCTAAAACAGTATTATATTGTTTTTCTTTTATTATTTTTAAAGCCATATCAACAACTTCTTCTGTTTCAAATCTTGGTATTAAAACATTTTTATTCACATATAGCTTTAATTTATAAAAATATGCTTGATGAGTAAGGTAGGAAAGAGGTATTTCAGTTTTTATTATCTTTTTTATAATTCTTTGTAGTTTTTGTTGTTGCTTTTTATTTACTTCTTTTTCTTGATTTAAAAAGTAATCTTTTTTATTCAAATTAAAGATGTCTTCAAAAAGAATGTCAGTATAGTTATTTGAAAAATTATATTTATTTAAAGTTTCTTGAGTTTCCTTAAATAGTTTTTTATAAGTCATTATTCTTCTATTAGTTTTAATCTTTGGTCTTCATTTGTTAAAGCATTAATTAAATCAGTTAAATCACCATTAATGATTTTTTCTAATTGATTAACAGTATAACCTATTCTATGGTCTGTAACTCTGTTTTGAGGGTAATTATAAGTTCTTATTTTCTCACTTCTATCACCTGTTCCAATTTTACTCCGTCTTTCAGCTCCCCGTTCATTCTCGGCTTGTTCTTTCATATAAGCCCAAATTCTAGTTCTCAAGTTTTGCATAGCAATTTCTTTGTTTTCTATTTGGCTCCGTCCATCTTGACAACTTACTACAATACCTGTTGGAAAATGAGTTAATCTAATAGCAGATTCTGTTTTATTAATATGTTGTCCTCCAGCTCCACTAGACCTATAAGTATCAACTCTAATGTCTTCATCTTTTATTTCAACATCTAATTCTTCGGCTTCAGGCATAACTAAAACAGTGGCAGTTGAAGTGTGAATACGACCACTTGCTTCAGTTCTCGGTACTCTTTGAACCCGATGAGCCCCAGATTCATATTTAAAACTAGAATAAACATCTTTACCTTTAATAGTAAAAGAAACTAAAGAAAAACCACCTGCTTCACTTTCTAAAGTGTCATTCATTGTTATAGTCCATTTTTGACTTTCTGCAAATCTAGTGTACATTCTAAATAAATCACCAGCAAAAATATTAGCCTCATCTCCTCCAGCCGCTCCTCTGATTTCTACAATAACATTCTTGCCATCGTTTGGATCTTTAGGAATAAGTTCTATTTGTATTTTCTTTAAATATTCTTCTAATTTTGGTTCATTTTCATTTATTTCTGCTTTAGCCAATTCAATCATTTCAGGGTCATTATCTTTCAATAAAAGATGAGCATCTTCAACAGTTTGTAAAATATCTTTATATTCTTTATATATTTTTGATATTTTTTCTAAGTTAGAAAACTCTTTTGCAAACATTTTATACTTCTGAAAATCTTCAATTACTGAAGGCAAAGTCATCATATGTTGTAAGTAGTCAGCCCTCTTCTCTATTGTTTCTAAGCGTTGTATTAAAGTATCTTTTTCCATTTATTTTATATTAATCTTTCTTGGCTTATTTAAAACCACATGGCAATGCCGACATCTTGGTTCATAAGAATCAGTTGCTCCAACTAAAACAGTCGGGTCGTTATAACTAGCAGGAGTACCTTCTATAATTCTTTGTGTTCTTGTCGCAGGAGCTCCACAAACTACACAAACAGCCGCTAATTTAGTAACAAACTCTGCTCTAATCATTAATTCAGCCATTGGTCCAAAAACCTCTCCTCTAAAGTTTCTATCTAAACCAGCCAAGATAACTCTTTTGCCTTTATCTGCCAAAGCTTCAGCAATTTCAATAATAGAATTATCTAAAAATTGGACTTCATCAACTGCAATAACTTGGTCATCATCTTCTAAATGTTTAAGAATATCACTAGCAGTTTCAATAGTATGACAAGTAACTTTATAACCAGAATGACTAGCAATTTGACTTAATGAATATCTATTATCAATAGAAGGTTTAAAAACTTTAATTTTCTTTTTACCGTATTCTAAAGTCTTAATTCTCCTAATTAATTCTTCAGTCTTTCCTGCAAACATACACCCTGAAATAACTTCAAGCCACCCTTCTTTATAATGTTGATACATAGCCTGCCACCTTTTCTCCTTTAATATTATACTAAATTAAACCTATAAATGT
>JAISJY010000031.1 GCA_031261365.1 Caryophanales bacterium
CACTATCTTTAAATATTTTTCTTTGTTTAAAACTCACATATATATTATACTTTATTTGTCATGAACCTTCAAATAATTGAGTTGGCTTATAAATTAAAAAATGAATTATCACAAAATAAAAGGCTTTTAGATGTCAAAGAAAAAGAGCAAATAATGTTAAATGACCCTTTATATAAGAATCTTATAATTCAATATCAAACTATTAAAGAAGAAATTGAAAGATTAACTACTTGGGGTTTAGATACTAGTAAAGTTAAAGAAAGATTAAGAAAACAAAGGAAAAGATTATATGAAATTGAAACAGTCAAAGAATATAATTCTGCTTATACCTTATTAAAAGATTTTCTTAATGATATTGCTAATACTATTTTTAATGACCTTAATCTTCTTTTAGATATTAATAATCCTTTTATATGAGAATAATTTCTGGAATATTTAAGCACCGTTTAATAAAAACAGTCGGAAATGAAATTAGACCTACTAGTGATTTAGTTAGGCAAAGCCTTTTAAATATTTTACAAAGTGTAGAAAATTATCATGTCTTAGATTTGTTCGCGGGAGCAGGTGGAATTGGTATAGAGTGTATTTCTAGAGGTGCTAAAGAAGTAACTTTTAATGATATTAATGGTAGTTCTTTGAAAGTTATTAAAGAAAACTTAGAAAGTTTAGGTATTCTTAATTATAGTTTTAGTAAGAAAGATGCTCTTTTGTACTTAAAAGAAACTTTAGAAAAATATGATTTAATTTATGTTGACCCTCCCTATGCTTACCTTGATTATTTAAAAATACACGAGGAAATACTTAAAAGAGAAATATTAAATGAAAAAGGAATAATAGTTTATGAAATGGATTATAAAAATACCCAATTAGAAACTTTAGCCTTAAAAACATATAAATATGGCAAAACAAAACTAGTTATTTTCAAAAAAGATTAAGCAATATAGAAAAAATAAGCAATTATATTAAGGTGGAGGCTAATGATGAGTAAGACAATAGAGGAATATAAAAAGGAAAATCTAATACTTCAAAGTAAACTAAAACAATTACAACAAGTGATTGATAATGGTAAAGTTTTAGATAGTGTTAAGAGTGTCAATAATATTGAAACTAAGAAAAGGGAATTGGCTTTATCTATGCTTTTAGATAATACTCCTAATATTATTGTAATTCTTGATGATTTAATGGGAATTACTTTTTGTTCTCAAACCTTTTTAAGAAAACTAAATCAAAGTAATGCTGAATTAGTTATTGGCAAATCATTTAAAGATGTATTTGTTAATTATGCTCTATCTTTTAAAGATACAACGGCTGATGTTATTCAAGAAGCTATGTATTCCCGTATTCCTTTGTCTTTTGAAAAGAGAATATCATTTAGAGAAGGGGAAGCTCCAAGAAGATATAATATTAGTTTTGTTCCCATGGTTCAAAAAGGTTATTCAAGTGGTTTATTAATGTTTAATGATGTTAATGAAATTCATGAAATGATAGAAAGTAGTGAAGCGGCTCGAGAGGCTGCTGAAAAAGCAAGTTTATCTAAATCAGAGTTTTTAAGTAATATGTCTCATGAGATAAGAACGCCTTTAAATGCTATTATTGGTATGACAAATATTGCTAAATCAACGGGTACTTTAGAAAAAAAGGATTATTGTTTAGGTAAAATAGATGCAGCTTCTACTCATTTATTAGGTGTTATTAATGATATTCTTGATATGTCTAAAATAGAAGCAGGTAAGTTTGAAATATCACCTGTTGAGTTTAATTTTGAGAGAATGTTACAAAAAGTAGTTAATGTTATTAATTATAGAGTTGAAGAAAAACAACAAATGCTTTCAGTTAATATTGATAAAAATATACCTCGTTTATTAGTGGCAGATGACCAAAGATTAACTCAAGTTATTGCTAATCTTTTATCAAATGCGGTTAAGTTTACTCATCAATTTGGTTCAATAAACCTTTCAGCAACTTTAATTAGTGAAGAAAAAGGTATTTGTACTTTAAAGGTTTCGGTTAAAGATAATGGCATAGGTTTGAGTGAGGAACAAATATCTAAATTGTTTAGAACTTTCCAACAAGGTGATAATTCAACAACAAGGAAATATGGTGGGACAGGTTTAGGCTTAGCTATTTCTAAAAAGATAATAGAGGCTAGTGGTGGTAAAATATGGGTTGAATCTAGATTAGGAGAAGGTGCTACTTTTACTTTTACAGTTAAAGCAGGACGAGGTACAGAAGATTTAACTAATAAATTAAGACCTGATGCTAATTGGTCAACGGTTAGAGTTTTAGTTGTTGATGATTATAAAGATGTTTTAGATTATTTTAAAGATATCACAGACCAAATCGGGGTTAGTTGTGATATTGCTAGTTCGGGGGCTGAAGCTTTAAAACTAATTAAAGAAAAAGGGAAATATGATATTTATTATGTTGACTGGAAAATGCCAGAGATGAATGGGGTTGAATTAATAGAAGAAATAAATAAAGTTAAAGATGAGAAATCTGTTATTATTATGATTTCTTCAGTTGAATGGAGCGAGATAGAAACCCAAGCCAAAGAAGTTGGTGTTAATAAGTTTTTAGCTAAACCTTTATTCCCAAGTACTATTTTAGATTCTATTTCTTTATGTTTGGGTGTAGAAAATCAAGTTGAAACTCAAGAAAATAAAAAAGCTATTGTTGATTCTTTTGAAGGGTATTCTTTATTATTAGTAGAAGATGTGGAAGTTAATAAAGAAATTGTTTTAACTCTTTTAGAACCAACTAATTTAAAAATAGATTGGGCAGAAAATGGTATTGAAGCTGTAACATTATTTAAAAGAAATCACCAAAAGTATGATGCTATTTTCATGGATGTTCAAATGCCAGAGATGGATGGGTATGAGGCTACTAAAAAGATTAGAGTTTCTAATTTACCTGAAAGTACTGTTGTTCCTATTATTGCGATGACTGCTAATGTTTTTAAAGAAGACATTGAGAAATGTTTGGCAGCGGGTATGAATGACCACATTGGAAAACCAATTGATTTTGAAGAGGTTTTAGTTAAATTAAAGTCTTATTTACCTTTAAAGAGAAAATTACAAGAGAAGTCTATTAAAGAGATATAGTTTTTTGATGTTCTAGTTTATTTATTTAAAAAGAATAAAGTGTTCTTCTTTTATTAAGATACTATTAGTTTATGGATTTTCAATGGAGAAATTAGATTATCATTGTTTTTAGATTATAAAATGACAGTAAAACAACTCTATCTTTAATTTATGGTGTAAGCGTTTTCGGTATATTTCATTGTATCTTTATAAAAAACTCTTGTAAACTATTCACATATTATTTTTTAAATAGTAGATTTTTAGAAAAGGAGAAAATTATGAAAAAAATATTAAAATTATTACCGCTTCTCGGATTACTAATCGTTGGCTGTAAAGGACCAGGCGATAGCAGTAGCCCAGATGCTAGTTCTTCACCTTCGTTGAGTGCTAGTATTTCTGAGTCTGTGGTTGAGGTTAGCACTGATTCAACTTCTAGTAGTGATGATGTAAGCAGTCCTTCTAGTTCAAGTTCTGGTGATTCTATTTCAAGTCCAGGCGAATCAAGTTCTAGTTCTTCTAGTTCAAGTTCGTCAAGTTCTAGCTCATCAAGCTCAAGTTCAAGTAGCTCATCTAGCTCTAGTTCTACAGAGACAAAATCACAATATGAACAATTATTTGATGAATTAGTATCTATTGGTGACAATTATACGGCTGATATAGTTTATACCGGCTGGACTAGTGGTGGAGTTGCTATACCAAATGGTAGTATTACAGTTACAACTGATGGTGTTTACAATTCAGCAACTACAGATGGTGTATTCTTTGTTGATGGTACTCTTCGTGAGTATTATAGAGGAAATTATTACTTACCTCCAGTTGGAATTACTGCTGAGAACTTTGCTCAAAAAGTTGATATTGATAATGCTTATGCTGGTACTTATAAAACTTTAAAAGACAATGATTATGTTCTTTTTGAAGGCTCATTAAGAAGTATTCCAACTTTATTTATTGACGATTTATTTAATACCTATTATGATGATAGTGCTACTTCTTTCTTAGTTGATTATTTATTTAGTTTCCCAATATTATCTAATTTACCAGATAACTTTGGTGAAGATGGTGGACCTTTCTCTGATGCAACTGCATCTAGTGATTTCTTACCTGTTTATGCTGCAGTTTATAAAGTAAATGGTAACTTAACAGTTGAGTTTATTGTAGATTTTGTCGGCACACTTGATAATGGAGATCCGATAAATGCGACAATTACAGTTGGTTTTAAATATACTTTTAGAGATGTTGGCACAACTGTATTTGAAGCTCCAGATGCTCCAGAACCTCAAGATCCGTTTGAAATTATTAATGGTGTCTTAGAACTTAATGATTTTGTAGATAGAATTGTTCCTTTAGAGGCAAATGGTTATAATTTACCTGCAAATTGGGTTGCTCTTATTAATCAATATGGTTATGCTTATTTAGAAACTTTCCAAGATACTGATGCAGATTTAGATGAAATAACTGCTGATTACTATGATTTATTATTAGAAGAAGGTTGGACAGAAAGTACTGAAATACTTGATGATGGCTTAGCTTATGTTTCTCCAAATGCAGAATTGTTTGTTTTTGTTGAACCTTGGGAAGCAGTGGCTGGAGAATTAGATTTATACTTTGGTATTGCTCCTGAACCTGTTCCTTCTTATGATGATTGGCCTTATGAAGCTATCTCAGAAGCACTTGGTGTTTCAGTAACAAGTTTACCTCCTGTTTTAGGGGCAACTTCTTATGATGAATATGGTGCTTATGATGGTTCTTATTATGTTGATGTTTATACTGAAGAATTAGGTGCTGCTGCTGATTTTGCTGTTGCCTTAGAGGCTACAGGTGATTTTGAAGAAACAACAGATACTTTCTATAGTCCTTATGGTCCTGTTTATCAAGGAGAAGGCTACTTCATATCTATTCAAGATTTAGTTAGTAGTTGGGGAGAAGTATTTGTGGCTTTTGAAGTAGGTGAAGCCGATGTAATTGTTCCTCCAACTCAATACGGAGACTGGCCTTATGAAGAAATAGGAGAAGTTTTAGGTCTAACTGTTGGAACTGTACCAAGTGTTCCTGGTGTTGACCATTATGAAATATATGCTACAATTCCTGGTGCAATTGCTATTGATGCTTTTACAGAAGATTTAGATGCTGCTGAAGACTTTGGTGAAGCTTTAGTTGGTGCTGGTTTTGTTGTAACTTTAGACCAAGATTATAGTGAGTTCTGTGATGTATATCAAGGTGAAGGCTACTTTATCGCGGTTGAAGATGATGTTGCTTCATTAGGCGAATTATTTGTTATATTTGTGTTAGGAGAAGCAAGTGGTGATTATGTTGTTCTTAATCCATTTGATGTAGTAAGCGATGCTTTAGGAGTTTATATTCCAATTTTAGAGGCAGATTCTTATTATTTGAGTGATGATTGGGAATTATTTTATGAGTGGTTTGGCAATACTTATATTGAAACATACCACAGTGATGAAGATTTAGAAGGAATTGTTGCTGATTATTGTGATTTATTAGTAGAAGCAGGTTATGAACTTCTTGAAGATGGTACTTATGTAGACCCTAGTGAAACAATAGCAGTTGAAGCTGTAGTATATAGTGAAGAAAGAGGTGAAATTGATGTTAATATTTATCCTTATTCAGCTCCTTATGAAAGTGATGAGTTTCCATTAGATATTGTTAATGCTTACCTAGCTAGATGGAGTGCTCCTGCAGTTCCAGCTTTAACAGGTGGATTATCATATTCTGTAAGTTATGGTTCACTAAATAATCCAATAGTTACTATAGAATTTGCTAGTGCTGAATTGGCTGAAGCAGCCTATGAAGCTTGGGCTCTTCTAATTGTAGCAGCTGGTTATGAATATATTGGACCAGACGATTATGTAACTGCTGAACCAATTGATACTTATATGAATTTTGAAGAAGGTGCAGCTTTTTTCACTGCCTTAATTGCAGTTGATGTTATTGATAATGTTTTAGTAGTTTATTTTTACTAATCTAATTACTTTACTTAACTAACGAGCTCTTCATTGGGCTCGTTTTTATTTGTTTAACTGCTCTATTTATGGTATAGTATTATAGTTAGAAAGAAGAGAAAAATGAAAGCAAGTAACTTGTTAATACCAACTTTAAAGGAAACACCAAACGAGGCAGTTATACCTAGTCACATTTTATTATTGAGAGCAGGATTTATGAGAAAGTTAGTGGCAGGTGTTTATACTTATTTACCACTAGGTTTAAAAACATTACAAAATATAGAGAATGTAATTAGAAAAGAAATGAATAAAAAAGGGGCTCAAGAAATACTTTGTTCAGCTTTACAGCCAAAAGAATTATGGCAAGAAAGTGGACGGTGGGAGAAGTATGGTCCTGAATTAATGAGATTAAAAGATAGACATAACAGAGAGTTTTGTTTAGGTCCAACTCATGAAGAGATATTTACTGATTTAGTTAGAAATGAAGTTAAAAGTAAAAAACAATTACCTTTGAACTTGTATCAAATACAAACAAAATATAGAGATGAAATGCGTCCCCGTTTTGGCTTAATGAGAGGTCGAGAGTTTTTAATGAAAGATAGTTATTCTTTTGATATTGATGAAAAGGGTTTAGATAAATCTTATCAAGATATGTATGAAGCTTATTCTAATATCTTTGATAATTTAAGTTTAAAATATCAAGTAGTTGAAGCTGATACAGGAGCTATTGGTGGTAATGCTTCGCATCAATTTATGGCTTTAAGTGAAACAGGTGAATCCACTATTATTTATTGTAATTGTGGTTATGCAGCTGACCAAGAAAAAGCTAATTCTCTTTCTAGGTCTTTTGAAGAAGGAGAGAAACAATTAGAAATAGTTGAAACTCCTCAACAAAAAACTATTGAAGATGTTTCCTCTTATTTAAAGGTTCCTCAAAGTAAAATAGCTAAGTCGCTTATTTATTATAGTTTTGCTTTAAAAGAATACATTATGGTTGTTTTATTAGGTGATAGAGAGGTGAACTTAATTAAGTTAATTAATCATTTAGATATTGCCGAACACGAGATAGCCTTAGCAAGTGAGCAACAAATAAAAGAATTAGGTTTATTTAATGGTTTTGTTGGTCCTAAAGATTTAAAAATAAGAGTTATTCTTGATGAGGAAATAATTCATAGTAATAATTTAGTTATGGGAGCTAATATAGAAAATAAACATTTTATAAATGCTAATTATCAAAGAGATTTTGAAGGGGAAGTTGTAGATATAAAGTTAGTAGAAGCTAATCATATTTGTTCTAAATGTGGGCAACCATTAAAGCAAGAAAAAGGTATTGAGGTGGGGCAAATCTTTAAATTAGGTAAAAAATATTCAAAAAGTATGAATTGTAATTATTTAGATGATGATGGACTACATCCAATGGTGATGGGCTGTTATGGTATTGGAGTTAGTAGGTCTTTGGCAAGTATTGTTGAACAACATTATGATAGTAATGGTATTAGTTGGCCTCAACAGATAGCTCCTTATCAAGTTGTTATTATTCCGACAATTTATGAAGGTCTTAATAAAGAGTATGCTGATAAATTATATAATAAATTAAATAAAGAATATCACATTGAAACTATTCTAGATGATAGAGATAGTAAACCAGGCTTTAAGTTTAAAGATTGGGAGTTAATAGGTATACCTTATCAAATTATTGTAGGTCGTGGTATCGGAGATGGTATTTTAGAGTATAAGATTAGAGAAGGCTTGAAAAAAGAAGAAGTAAGAACAGACGATATTCTAAAAAGATTAATGGAAGACATAAGAAGTGCAAAAGAAAAACCAGAAAAAAGAAGAAAAAAAGTTTTATTAGGAGAATAAATGGATGATTATAAATATGGTTTTAAAGATAGAATAAAAAATGTTTATTCAACAGGTAAGTCTTTAAATGAGAAAATAATAAGAGAGATTTCTTTGTTAAAGAAAGAACCAGAATGGATGCTTGATTTTAGATTAAAATCTTACAAAGAGTTTATAAAAAGAGATTTACCAAAGTTTGGTCCTGATTTATCTTTTATTAATTATGATGATTATACTTATTTTATTAGAAGTAGTGAAGGGCAAACTAATAATTGGGAAGAGGTTCCTGATAAAATAAAAGAAACTTTTAAAAAGATAGGTATTCCAGAGGCAGAACATAAATATTTAGCAGGTGTATCTACTCAATATGAAAGTGAAGTCGTTTATCATAATATGTTAAAAGAGGTCAGCGATAAAGGCGTTATTTTTGTTGATACTGATACAGCTTTAAAAGAATACCCTGAATTATTTAAAAAGTATTTTGCTAAATTAGTGCCTTATAATGATAATAAATATTCTGCTTTAAATAGTTGTGTTTGGTCGGGTGGTTCTTTTATTTATGTTCCTAAAGGGGTAAGTTTAGATAAACCTTTACAAAGTTATTTTAGAATTAATTCACAAAGGATGGGACAATTTGAGAGAACTTTAATAATAGTTGATGATGATGCTCATTTGCATTATGTAGAAGGTTGTACTGCCCCTATTTATTCAAAAGACAGTTTACATGCGGCCGTGGTAGAGATATTTGTTGGTAAGAATGCTACTTGTAGATATTCAACTATTCAAAATTGGTCTAATAATATTTTAAACTTGGTAACTAAAAGAGCCACAGTAGCCGAGAATGGTTTAATGGAGTGGATAGATGGTAATATTGGTTCTTTACTAAATATGAAATACCCTTGTTGTATTCTTAAAGGTGATTATGCTAAAGGTAATTGTATTTCAATAGCTGTGGCAACTGAGAAACAAATCCAAGATGCTGGAGCTAAAATGATTCATATTGGGAAAAATACTTCTTCAACTATTATTAGTAAATCTATTAGTAGAAAAGGTGGAAAAGTTAATTATAGAGGTTTAGTTGATATTAAAAAGACTGCTCTTAATAGTAAATCTCATGTTGAATGTGATACACTAATATTAGATAGTATTTCAACAAGTGATACTATTCCGACTAATATTGTTAGTAATAATGAATCAATAATAGAACATGAAGCTAGTGTTTCTAGTATTAGTGAGGAGCAATTATTCTATTTAATGAGTAGAGGTTTAAAGGAAAGTGATGCTACTCAAATGATAGTAATGGGCTTTATTGAACCTTTTGCTAAAGAGTTACCGATGGAATATGCTGTAGAATTAAATCATTTATTAAAATTAGAAATGACAGGGAGTATTGGTTAATGAAAAGATATGATGTTCAACCAGAGTTTAGATGGAATAGGAATAGGGCAATTTCTTTTTTGTTAATTGCCTTATCGGTTTTAATGTTTGTTTTTATTCTTAATTCTGTTATTAAATATGTTTATTTAGGTTATGAAAATCAAAGAAAAGAAGAGATAATTGCTCAACTTGAAGTTAATAATCAAGAAGAAGATATTAATACAGTTATAGTAAAAGCTTTTGATTTATTCTTTTCAGGTGAGTTTGTTGTTAGATTTCCAAAATAATAGTTGTAATATAAGTTTTATTTTTCTCGTTTGTTTTCTTTCTGTCTTCTATTTTAAAATTAACAAGGTTAAAGTGTGAAATAGCAATACCAACATCTAGATATTGAATTAAGTCTAATGCTTTCATTAAGTTTAGTTTTCTAATTCTATAAACATCTATTTCATTTTTATTTACTTCAAAAAGAATTGGTTGCAGATTTAAAGCACTTGGAGCAACATTAATAAAAGGAGCAATATCTAAAACATCTCCTTTAAATATTTCATTAAGGTTTCTTCTTTTGGCATCTTTTATATCTTTTCTAAACTCTTCTTTAGGAGTTCCAAAAGCAATACCGACTTGAAAGTCTAAGTCATTATATTTAGCTTTACTATTAGTCCCTAAGATAACAGTTCCTAAATCTAAGTCTGTTAATTTTAAAACAATAAGTTCAACGAGATAGCCTAAATTAACTAAGGCTTGGGGTTCACTTAAAGAGTAACAAGCTAAATAATAAGGAGCAGATACTCGGAAAGGTCCTTGAGTTATTTGAAAGTATTCTTTTTTACTAACAATTTCAAAATGTGATAATTCATTGTATAAAGGTTTTATTTCACTTATAATATTTTTAATTTTATCTAACATATCGGTACTTAAAGGTTCAAAATCATAACTCCTTATACTTTTTCTTTTAATTATAGTTTCCTTATTTAAACTCATCTAATGCCTCCTTTATTTTAATTAGTAATGGTTCTATCTTATTTAAACTAACAGATGATAAAGCAATTCTTAAGCCTTGTTTAATGACAACTAAATAAATATGATTTTTAATTAGATAATTATTAATCTCTATTATTTTATTTTTTAAAGGAACAGTGATAAAAAAACCTTCGTTATGAGGGTAATAAGGAATATTGAGTTCATTAGCTTTAGTAATAAATAAATCTTTTCTTCTACTTAATAAATTAATGTATTCTTTTCTTTCTTTTTTATATTGTTCTTTTTTAAGAGTTTCAATTAAGGCTAATTGGGCTCCGGTGTTAGAAGCAGAATAAATACCTTGAGCCGACCTAATAAAAGCATTTATTAATTCATTGTTTCTTTTGATAACAAATAAAACACCTAACCTTAAACCATAAATAGAGAAACTTTTACTACAAGAATAAGTAACAATAGGAACAATATTATCATTACTTGCTTCAAAATATTTGAAATATTTTTTACTAGTTGAGGAATAAGCATAATCAATATAGGCTACATCATTTATTAGAATTATATTTTCTTTAATGGTATTTAAAAAGGCTATTAGTTCTAACCATTGCACAGTTGAATAAGAAAAGCCTGTGGGATTATGACCAGGTGAATTAATTATTATTACTATTTGTTTTTGACTTTGACTTAGTTCTTTAATTTGTTTTATTAAATCTATAAAAGTTCCTTCATTATTTTGAAACATTTCATAAGTTTTAACTTGAGCATGAGATTCTTGAATAATTGTTTCATAAGTACTCCAAGCAATATCAGGAATAAGAACAAAATCACCTTCTTTAACAAAATTACTAATTGCCATATATAAAGCTAAAGTAGAACCGGGTGTGACAAAGCCATTGTAATATTTAACGAAACCCGCAAAAAGGTTTAAGCCAATAGCATCAATGAACTCGGGAATGCCTCTAGGTGAACTATAAGGTGCCATTTGAATATTACTTAATTGTCTGAAATTGTAATAGAAAGAGTGAAAGGCTACTAAAGAATTATTTTCATCGTATAAAGAGCCAATAGAACCGTTTATTTTATCAGGAGAGTTATCTTGGTTTGCTAATTCTAAAGCATTAAAAACTTCATCTTCTAGATATGAATTATCTTTGTATTTATTTTGAACAAATTTGTTAACCATTAAACATGTTTCTTTTGGAAATTCTTACACTCTTCTATGATAGCTTCGTATATATTAATAATTTCAGGGTCATTAGTAAGCTTTTTAATTCTTTCAATAATGTCTTTTTCACGAGCTTTATCTTCAACAGAAAGGTTATTTACTTTTTTATAAATAACAACATCTCTAATAACATCAAGCCGTAGATTTAATAATTCAACAATTTTATTGTCAATAATATCTATCTTTTCTCTTAATTTTTCTATGGATTTCATATTTAATATTCTAACAAAAAAAAGAAATATGTGAAAGAAAATTTGTTTAAGTGTAAAGTAATCGTATAATATTAGCATACGGAGATGGCGGAATTGGTATACGCGTACGCTTGAGGTGCGTATGGGATAACTCGTGCGGGTTCAAGTCCCGTTCTCCGTACCAAAACATCGTAAACGCATTATATTCAACCTCATTTATTTTAATTTCGCGTGTTTCCACTAAATTAAAATTAGGATTAAACAATTCTTCCCATGTATTGAATTTAGCACATTTTTTATTACATTAGTTTTAAATCGCCCGAATTCCGCCGAATTAAAATTTGGGTTGGATTAAGTGTTGAATAGTTAAGTATTATTATGTGAAACGATATCTTTTAGTAGTTTTATTCGTGTTATGAGAGCGTTACAAAGTTTTATGTTTCTTAATTCGTATTCTGTACCAGACATTATTTCAGAAAGAATACTTGCATATTCTTTGTCTATGCCTTCAAGAGTAGAAAGATTTAGCCAAGAAAAATCTTTAACAAGTTCTATCTGTTTTACATGTTTATTTCTAAAAGGTTTGCTTTCTAATTTATCATTATGTGTTGATATTGCTTCGGTCATTTCTCTGCACCACATAGAAGTACCACTGTCATAAATCGGAGCAACGGAAAGCCATTCAAGTGTATTAGCATTTCTTATTAAACCAAAATTATTATAGTGACGGTCAATATTAGCAATAATAAAATCAAGAACAAGCATTTGGTCTATACGAAGTCTTACATTTTCTATACCAAGACTTTCTACCTTTGTAATAAAACTTTCATAATCCGAAGTATTATTATCTTTTTTAATTAGTTGCTTTATATGCCAAGCGGTAACAAGTTCAGTTTCGCCTGTAATAAAATCTTCACAAAGATTATATTTTTTGTTATCAATATCTATTACTTCATAATTTACAAAAGGTATATTTAATCGTTTACAAATGCTGGAAGCTAATACCTCATTAGCAACTTCTTGACAAGCCGAATTACTACCACCCTTTATTAAATATCGTTTCCCATTAATTATTTTCCATCTCTTTTTTAGTACTCCATCAGAAGTGTTATCTGGTGACATAAGACTTATATTTTTTTTATTTGTTACTTCTTTTTTACCAAGTAAAATGTTACCTACATCTTCACTGAAACCATTATTAAAAAAATTAACATTTTCCCATTTTAAATCATCACTTACAGGACTAATCCAATATTGGTCGGAAAGACTAAGTCCTAAACTTTTATCAAGTAATTCTTGGGGAAATACAAGTCCTAAACTTTCTAAAAAATCATTTAATCCCTCACGACTTGAAGGTATTGCTCTTCCTTTCCACCATTCACGAAAAACATTATAATCTAAACTATGTCCATTAAATGTTCCAACAGGTAAATGTTTCTCATTAAACAATTTTCCTACTGAACTGATTTCACCATTTATGTTAATTTCTATTTCAATAACTGCAATATCTTTATGTTTTAAAACAAAATTACGCTTACCACTTGAAATTGCCTTTATCCATTCCTCAAATGAAACAAAATCCTTTCTTTCAACCATTTTTATCTTTGAAATTAAATCTAAAATATCTGTTGCATTTAGCACATCTGTTTTATAAGTTTTACCATCGCTTGAAGTTAATTTCAGTTGTCTACACTTTGAGGACAACTGACCATTTCTTTCATCGTCACGGATTTTAATTGTATGCCAATATTTTCTTGCATTTGCTGGATGAGCTAAGGCATCTAAAACATCAATAACTGAAAATAAATACTCTCCGTTATCTTGTTTTTCATAGCGAATAATCTTATCATTAAATCCCTTACTTGCCATTTTTATCTCCGTTTCATTTGGTGTGATTAATTTCAAACGCTCACAATTTGTGACAGTTTGGTTGCCTTTTGTAGTAACAGTTATATATTTTTACCATATAATATTGTTTCTCCAACAACAATATCAGTTTCAAAGTTCCATTCATTAACTAGCTCTTTTTCAGTGTACCATTTTACATTTGTTGTTTCAAACCAACTAACTGTAGGCATAAATGTAATTAATTCATTTTCATAATTATCATAAAACTCCCCATATATGATATTGTGTTTATTTATAAAATAAAATTGGACATTTGGAACTTTGTATTTTTCTTTAATATTGTCTGGTAGATTTTTATCATCAAGCTCACTTAAATCTGGCATATAAATTAAACAGTCATATTTTTCATAATAATGTGAGGTAACATATGACCATGTAAAAACATTTATTTGATTTTGAAAAATACTGCTAGTATAATCATTGGGTTCTCCTTCAAAATATAACTTTTTTAAATTATCACTACTAATATCTCCGATAACTTCTTTCTTTTTATTATGATAACCAATTGACTGAACATCCCGTAAATCAATTTCTCTTGGAATTATTAAGTTTGTTTGCTGTTTACCAAGTTCGGTTAAGCCAACAATGTGTACTACTTCTGAAGACATAAAACCGTGCCTAATTTTTACATATTCAAAATAATCATTAGTATAAATAATGGGTTCCGCCTTACAACTAAATAAGACAACCGATAGGAGAAATACAAACAAACACATTATTATTTTTTTCATAATTAAATTATATAGTATTTGTTCATTATTTACAAAGTAATTAAGGTTCTTGTTTGAACAATTTTAAAACATTTAGCATACTTCTCTTATCAAACAAACACTTTTAAGTATCACTTGCCTTTTCTATGTTAAAATTGTAATATGAACAAAATAAAAGAATTACTTCAAATAAAATTAGTCCGTAATATATTGCTTATTGTAGGTTTGTTTCTCGGCATTTACTTTATTTATTATCTCTTTATAATTATTGATATCAAAATGTATTCAAAGTATTTTAGTGCCTTAGCCATAGGTTCTATTTTAACTATGATAGTTCTTTCCTTAATCAATAAATCTTTTAATGGTAAAAAAGCATTCATTTTAATTATTTGTTTAGGTATTGCTTTAAGAGTTTGCTATGGAATGTATAATAACTTTTCCAGCCGTCAACACGATACAGGGTGGCTTTTTACTAGTCATAATACTGATTACATTAATTTTTCTTTTGATACAGGGCATTATGGTTATATAGGTTATTTGTTTACATACTTAAAATTACCAACTAGTAATGTTAATCAATTATATCACCCTCCTTTACATCATATTATTCAAGCCCTTTTTATGCGGTTTAATGCTGTTATTGTTAAACCAAGTGCTGAAGTAGCCGAAATATTAAAGTTAATTAAAGGTTTAGATTTGTCTTCTTTAGATTTAGTTCCGATAACAGTTGAACAAAAAGTACTTTTAGAAAGATACATAGATGTAATATTTAACATGGGGCGTATTTTAACAATGTTTTATTCTTCTCTAATTGTAATAATTGTTTACTACATTTTAAAAGAATTAAAACTTCCTGATAAAGTATCTATCTTGATTTTATTATATGTTGCTTGTCAGCCTTTAATGATAATGATGACCGGTTTTGCTAATAATGATTTATTATCTTATCTTTTTGTTTTCTTAACTTTATATTTAGGAATTAAATGGTTAAAGAAACCTAATATTTTCTTTTCCATTGCTTTAGCTTTAGCTATAGGTTTAGGAATGATAAGCAAACTTTCAGCCACTTTAATCGCGGTCGTTATTGCTCCAATTATGATTTATAAGTTTGTAACTATACTTATTAGTTCTATTAAAGAAAAGAAAGCTAAACCTATTTTATTATTAGCAGTTAATCTTTTATTATTTGCGGTTATTGTTTTTCCACTTGGTTTAAGTTATGCTTTAAGAAACCTTAAAGAGTTTAATCAACCTTTGACTTATGTTTGGGATTTAGGTGTTAATAGTTGGCTTTATGTCGGTAATTATAATCTTTGGCAAAGAATAGGTTTACCTTCGTTTTCTTTAATTAATCAAAGTCCTTTCCATGTTTTTGCTACTAGAGATGGTTTAATAGCTGATTATAATATTTGGTTAGATATGATTAAAACATCAACCTATGGGGAATGGGGTTATGCTCAAACTGCAGTTGGTATTCCAATGTATTATGGTAGTTTATTATTAGCCTTAGGTTGTTTAATTAGTGTTATTTATCTTATTGTTATTCTAATTAAAGAAAGGTTTAATCTTGAACATAAATGGCAATTATTATTTTTTGCTAGTATATCTTTACTTTTTATAATCGCGTATTTAACAACTAATTTAAGATACCAACACACTTGTACTTCTAATTTTAGGTATGCTATTCCTTTAGGTTTTGCTATGATAGGTTTATTAAGTTTAGCAGTTCATTATAGTAAAAATGATATTTTATATAAAGTTTCTTTTAGTTTTATTAGTGTTTTTTCAGTTTTATCTTGTATACTTATATTGGTAATATGAAAAAAGCAATAATTATTGGAGCTGGACCTGCTGGCTTAACAACTGCCTATAAACTATTAAAAGAAACCGATTATATTCCTTTCATTATAGAAAGTGAAAATGTGCCAGGTGGTATTTCTAAAACTTTAAATTATAAGGGTAATAGAATGGACATTGGAGGTCATAGGTTTTTCTCAAAGTCAAGCGAGGTTAATGAATTATGGAGGACATTTGTGGTAGAACAAGGTCAGCCAAGCCAAGATGACTTACTTTTAAATAGAACTAGAACTTTTGTTGGTAAAGGAGACCCTGAAAAAGAGGACAATGTCTTTTTAGTTAGAAATAGAGTTTCTAGGATTTATTATTTAAGAAAGTTTTTTGATTACCCTGTCTCTTTAAAATATCAAACAATTAAAAATATGGGTTTCAAAAGAACAATGAAAGTCGGTTTTGGTTATTTAGGAACAAAGTTTAGAAAATTAAAAGAAGACAATTTAGAAAACTTTTATATCAATAGGTTTGGTCGTCCTCTATATGCTATGTTCTTTGAATCATATACGACTAAAGTTTGGGGCGTTGAACCTAAAAATATTGATGCTTCTTGGGGAGCTCAAAGAGTTAAAGGTTTATCTTTGTGGAAGGCGATTACTTCAATGTTTGCTAAAAAGAAAGAAACATCTCTTATTGATGAATACTATTATCCAAAATATGGACCAGGTCAATTATATGAAATAATGGCGAGGAAGATAATTGAATTAGGGGGAACTATTCTTTATAATACCGAAGTTAAAGATATTATAGTTAAAGAAAATAAAATAGAAAAACTTTTAGATACTCAAGGAAATGAATATGTGGGAGATGTTTATATTTCTTCAGAGGCTATTAAAGACTTAGTAAATGGTATTGAAAATGCTCCTAAAGAAGTAAAAGATGTGGCAACTAATTTACCTTATAGAGATTTTGTTACTGTTGGTTTATTAGTTTCTAAATTAGAAATACAAAACACCACTAAAACTATGACAGTTAATAATATTGTTCCTGACTGTTGGATTTATTTACAAGAGCCTGATGTTAAAATAGGAAGATTACAAATATTTAATAATTGGTCACCTTATTTAGTTAAAGACTTTGCTGATAAAATCTGGATAGGTTTAGAGTATTTTTGTAATGAAGGCGATGAATTATGGAATAAAGAAGAGAATGAATTCGTTGAATTTGCTAAAGAGGAATTAGAAAAGATAGGTATTATTAAAAAAGAAAATGTTCTTGATGGAGCAAGATATAGAGTTAAAAAAGCTTATCCTGCTTACTTTGAGGCTTATCATAGTTTTCCAATAGTTAAAGATTATTTATTAACTATTACTAATTTATATTGTATTGGTAGAAATGGTCAACATAGATATAACAATATGGACCACTCTATGTTAACAGGTCTTAGAACTGTTGAGGCTATTCAAGGATTAATTAGCAAAGAAGAGGTTTGGCAAGTTAATTCTGAAGAAGATTACCACGAGAGTAAAAAGAAATAGGATATTGTTTTTTTGCTGTTAGTAACTATTCATCGTTTAAATAAGCAAGACTATTGAAAAAAATATTTTCATAAAGTTATTATTGACAAATGATATATACAAGTTCTATAATTTAGTTAAGTTGAATTGTTTCTTGAATAATAGGGGAGGTTGAGATGAATATAGATCCAATGTTAAGGTTATTATTCGTTGAATTAAATGATTTTAAAATGAATTGCTCTAGTTTCTACTAGAGCCTTTTCTTGTTGTGAAAATTGATAATTTAAAGAAAAACTGAAAGGAATAATAAAATGCTTAAAATAATAATGTTAGTGTT
>JAISJY010000106.1 GCA_031261365.1 Caryophanales bacterium
CAAAGAATCGCGATTGCTAGAGCTTTGTATAAGAAACCAGAAATTATTATTTTTGATGATTCTTTTTCAGCTTTAGACTTTAAAACGGACAAAATAATTAGAGGGAATATTAAAGAAAAATATCATGATATTTCTAATATTATTGTGGGGCAAAGAATTGGAACTATCAAAGAATGCTCTCAAATAATAGTTATAGATGAAGGAGAAATTGTTGGTATTGGAAAACATTTAGACTTATTAAAAACATGTAATTTATATAAAGAAATAGCACTTACTCAACTAAGTGAGGAGGAATTAACTTATGCCTAGAGGAATGAATAAGAGAGTAAATGTACCTAGTAAAGAAAAAATAAACTTTAAGTCCTTAAAGAAAGTTATTGTTTTTCTAAAACCATTTATTGTTTTCTTTGTTATTGCTATTATTTTAGGAATAGGTGGAGCTGTTTTAACTTTATTAGGACCAGACCAAATGAAAAACTTAGTTAATGTCATTGAAAAAGGTTTAACAGGTCCGATGAACTTTGAATTAGTAACTAAATACGGCATTATTTTAATTTGTTTTTATGCAGGTGGAGCTTTAATTAGTTATATAAGTAGTTTTATTTTAGGAACGATTACTCAATTGTTCTCAAAATCTTTAAGAACGGTTATTGATAAAAAGTTTAATAAGTTACCTTTAAAGTATTTTGATTCTGCTAGTAAAGGTGATTTGTTAAGTGTTGTTAGTAATGATGTTGATACTTTAAGCCAAACCTTAGGCAATAGTTTAAGTAATTTAATAAGTAGTACTATTCTTTTAATTGGTTCTATTATTATGATGTTTACAAGCCATTATTTATTAGCAATTGTGACTATTGTTTCCTCTTTATTAGGTATGGTAATGATGTTGTTTATTATGCTTAAATCTCAAAAACACTTTGTAGCAAATCAAAGAGAATTAGGTAAATTAAATGGTTTAATTGAAGAAACATATTCAAATCACAATATTGTTAAAGCTTTTAATGCTGAAGATAAAATTAAAAAAGAGTATAAGAAAAACAATAAAGCTTTGTTTAGTTCTAATCAAAAAAGTCAATTTCTAAGTGGTTTAATGATGCCAATAATGACTTTCTTTGGTCATTTTGGTTATGTTTTAATCTTTGTTATTAGTGCTTTACTATTAAGTTCTGGCAGTACTATTATTGATTTAGGAGTTATAGCCGCTTTTCTTTTGTATCAAAGATTATTTACTCAACCTTTAGGAACTATTGCTCAAAGTATGGCAAGTTTCCAACAAGCCTCAGCGGCTTCAGTTAGAATTGTTTCTTTACTAGATGAAAAAGAAATAGAAAGTGAAGAGAATATAATTAGTAAAACAATAGAAGTTAAAGGTGAAGTTGAGTTTAGAAATGTTGCCTTTGGCTACGATGAAAACAGAGAAATTATTCATAACTTTTCTATTACTACTAAACCAGGTCAAAAAGTTGCTATTGTCGGTCCAACAGGAGCTGGTAAAACAACAATTGTTAATCTTTTAATGAAGTTTTATGAAGTTAATTCAGGAGAAATTATTATTGATGGTGTTCCAATTAAAGAAATTAAAAGATATGATTTACATAATTTATTTGATATGATTTTACAAGACACTTGGTTATTTAATGGGACGATTAGAGATAATATTATTTATAGTCAAAAGTTAATAAGTGATGCAGAAATATTAAAAATATGCGAGGCAGTTGGCTTATTACATTTTATTAATTGTTTACCAAAAGGATTAGATACTCTTTTAAATGATTCTGCCTCTTTATCTGAAGGACAAAAGCAACAAATAACAATAGCAAGGGCAATGGTTGATATGTCTCCAATGCTTATTTTAGATGAAGCTACAAGCTCTTTGGATTCCATGACAGAAATTATTATTCAAAATGCGATGGATTCTTTGACTGTTGGCAGAACTAATTTTGTTATTGCTCATAGATTATCAACCATTAAGAATGCTGATTTAATCTTAGTAATGAAAGATGGTGATATTGTGGAAAGTGGTAATCATCAAGAACTACTTAATAGGAATGGCTTTTATGCTGAATTATATAATTCACAATTTGAAAATCACCTATAATTCTAAATATATTGATATTTTGTTATTCTAAAAACCAATAGATTTTTTTGTTCAAATTATCCTTGATTATTAAATTAAACATGTTAGTATTAATATAAGGAAGTCAGAAAGGAAATAATAAAAACATGAAGCCACGGACAATGCTAATAGGAACTATGATAACTAGTTTAATGTTTACAATGGTTAAATTATTGAATTTTACAGGAGAAAAAATAATTGAAAGAACTGTGGATTCAAAATTAATCTCTAATCAGCAATTGGGATTTGATTATTTAAGTTCGTTTAATAATTTTCAATTAGAACAAAATGAAAATAGTATTAGTTACAAAGGCTCAAGAAGTGTTACAGATTTTTATCAAGTAGAATATCTTTCAAATACAAACGAGGATTTGTTGGATTACACATTTACATTTGATGCATTATTCATTAATATTCTTGATTTATTATGTTTGAATGTATATTTAAATGATGAAATTGGAAATATTATTGAAGAAGAAAAAATATATGGATATGCTTTGATAAATGAGAATGGTGATAGAGATATAAAGTTTGACATTTATGGGTATACTTTTTATTCATCTGATATCGGTATAGAAAACGAAGTTGACAATGTTGCACTCAATAGTGCCTTCCAATTTGCAAATATTGATCCAAACGGTGGTGGAGCAGTAATTTATCCTATTTTAAATGTTAGTAACTCCATTGTCGGAATTGCTTCTGCAATAAATAATGCTCATCAGTTTTTACAACCGCCTGATTTATTTTGGGATGACCCTTTGGCATACATTATGTATTATGCAAAACTTGAATGGGCAAAAAGTGATTTTATACACAATAATGCTTTGAATCAAAATGCTTCAACAAAGCAACCAAACGATTTTATATGGCATCAAAATGAATCCAAATGGGAGCAATGGAAATTTGGTGCTGGTAATCTTCGTAATAATGGATGTGGTATTTTTGCAATGTATAATTTCATGTATGATACAGGAACAAAAGTAGATTTGCCATCTTTGATTGCAGTTACACAAATTTTAAATGCTGATGTTGTTTTTGGATTTTTGGGAGTAAATCCATATCCAAGTGGATTGTTTATCGAGACAAGTGTTTTTGGAGCCATTTTTACTCAATTTATTATACCAATAGCAAATAATATTATTCCACAGATTGCTAGAACATTAGTTGATTTAGAATTTGAAGTTATGCCAGCTTGGTGGACCCACTGGTTTGGTTGGACTTATGGTGCTCAAGTTGTCATTACAACAGCAGTTATAGAATTAGCTTTTTTAGAAGCAATATGTGTTATTGGAATAGTTGCTGAAATATACTGGAGTACTATGCATAATATGGCAAATGTCTTATCATTATATGGTTTTGGTAATAATACATATGTTAAAACAACATTATCTAGTTTTGAGTTAGAAGCATCAAATTCTCGGTATATGATAATATGCCAATTTAATGGAATTTCAAATGGTAATGTTAATATATTGGATGGTGCACATTATTACTATGTTAGAAGAGTAATTGGAGGTGTTGTAAATAATTTTCAAGCAATAAATAGAGAACTAAATCTTAATTATAATGATAATAAAGATTCACTGTATAAATTTATTGATGATACTAATGCAACAACCTTATTTATGGTTGGGATGGTGTTTAAATTATGAAAAAAATTTGTGGTTTACTTTTAATAGTTAGTAGTTTGATAGGCCTTTTTGGGTGTAAACCTTATGACATTTATAAAAGAAATGTAAAATGGAAATCCGATGATGATATTTTAGAATTCAAGATTGAAGGATCGCAGAGTGGTCTTGGTTATGGCAAGATTAAAGTAGAGGATGAATATATGAATATTGTAGTTATACTGGGACTTCCTCGTATTCAATTGCGTATTTATAATGAAGAAAAACTCTTAGAATCGATAGAGCGAAATAATGATAATATTGTATTTTTGGAATTAGGAGGTACTAAGGTAAATTATAAAGTAGATGAAATAGAATGGAAAGTTAATATAAATAATTCAAATTTGGATTATTTTGATGACATGGTTATTATCACTAAAAGAACTGATATTCCTCTAGGTGAATTAAATGCCATTAATCATCTAGGTGCTAGTTGGAAAAATCAGAATAATGATTTTGAGTTAAATAGTTCCGCTTTAGTTTATTTTACTCATGAAATATTTGGAGAAATATTACTAAATCAAAATAAAACACCAATAAAGTTTATGTTTTTGGAAGATAACAAATTTGAAATATATAGTCTAGTTGAGGACACTTTGATATCAAACGGAAGTTATAGTACAGTTTTTCTGGAAAGTGAAAAAAATCAATTTTACGATGAAAGCAAATTATTACTATCGTTTGATTATAAAGTACAAGGTTTTGATTACCCTGATTCAATAGAACTTATTGATCAAACCAACTCTTGATTTATGAAAAAAATAACAATAAGTGCTATTTGTCTTAGCACTGTCAATATTGTTATACTCGTAATATTATTGATATTTAATCATTTTCATACACCTTCAGCTATTTTTGATAAAGTAGATAAAAGTATTGTAGAGGTTAAAGCCTCTACAGGTTCTCTAGAATCATACGGTAGTGGAGTTGTCATTAATAAAAACGGTTATTTGATTACCAACAATCATGTAATTTCATATATCCAAAACTTAGAACTTCATTTCTATAACAATATTGAAATCAGAACTTCATTTCAAGAAAATTATGTCACTACAGAAATTGTTTCATATGATTCTTCATTAGATTTGGCAATTCTAAAAATCCAAAATTTAGAAAATTTAAATCAGTTTAAAAAAATTAAGTTTACTAAATCTGACAATTTAAGAATAGGTGATAAATGTTACTCTGTTGGAAATGCTAGCAATTTAAGTATAAGCATGAGTGAAGGTATTATAAGTAATCCTTCTATTAATCTTCAAATAGAGGGTGTTTCAAGAAAATTCATTCAGTCCGATATTAGTATAGCTAGTGGTTCTAGCGGGGGTGCATTATTAAATTCAAATGGAGATTTAGTAGGTATAACAACTTTAAGAATAAGAGATAACACTGGTAGCGTTATATATGGCTATGGGTATTCAATACCTAGTAATCAAGTTTTGGAGTACATAAATAGTAATATATAGTTTGTGATAATGAAACTGTAAAGTGTTTTTTCATTTAAATTGAAAATTAGTAAATCATAATTTACAAGCTAATTCTAAATATATTGATATTTTGTTAATTTCTTGATATTATAT
>JAISJY010000140.1 GCA_031261365.1 Caryophanales bacterium
TAATGAAGAAACTTCCGTTGATGAGTTACTTAAAATACCTCCTGTACATGCCACTAAACTTAACAATAAAAGAAATAATGTTTTTTTCATACTATATTTTCAAAATAAAAGTCTAATTCAACGAATAACCACAAAACTAGACTTATATTCATTTCAACCCCCTATGTAATTTAATAATAAAACATAGCTATAATTTTGTCAATAATTTTTTATCTAAATAACATAGTTATCTATTAGTTGTTCAATACCTGTCTTTTCTTTAATCTTATCTGCTATATTTTGAGCACTCTTTAAATGAGAAACATAAGAACAATGAGAATCTGCTCCTTCTGGGTCCCCATCCTCACCGACTTGTTTAATAATAGTTGGAAATATTCTTGTTTGTAAATTAATCGGTAAAGTTGAAAAAGCTGAAACTGCTGCTGCTCCATTAGATGCTCCACTAGTATAAGTCCAAATGATTTTAGCTTGTGGAAGTTTATTCAATAAATAACTACAAGTTTCTGCGACACTTTCCTTAAATAAATTAATAGCCTCCGTTTTAGCATTACCACTTAAAGTATTTACATAACTACTATAATCATTACCTCCCATATTAACAATAATAAAGTTAGCTTGATATTGCTCTATATCAAAAGGAATATCAATAATGTTATTGTTTTGGTCAATACCAATAAAGTCTAAAGCCTTTCTAATATTAACATTACCACTTTTATTGTTATAACCCCATTTAACACCCCAACCACTTTGAGCTACAAATTGAACTTCTGCTTGATACATTCTAGCACTTAAATAACCAAAAGACTATAAAGAAGAAGAGTTATTACTACTCCAACCTTGCCCTTGACTACCTAAAGCTCCATGCCCTGAAATACCACTAGCTCCTAAACAAAGAAACTTTAATCTATCTTTACTTTGATAAGGTAAAAAATAACCATCGGTAGTAATAGATTTAAGAGAAAGAAGTCCATGAGTAGATTCGCTTTCTTTTAATAAAGTAATATGGTGCTCTGAATTATCTAAATTACTAAATAAATTATGACTTAAATTATTTTGATTAACTTTTATTCTTTGCCCATCAGGTAATATTTCTTCATCTAATGCTACTCTTAAATAAACATCTCCACTACCTACTATATCAAATTGAATGCTTAAACTACTCCCCATAAAACTTAGTTCAATACCACTACTAGTATGATAAATAGTTTCTATTTTCTTATTGTTATTATATAAATGTCTTCCTTGATAATATAAATATTCACTATGTAACAACTCATTATTTAAGGTACTTACTTTATTAATAGAAGAACTTTCTACTATTGAACTTGTTGCTGTACTTAAAGGAGGTACATAAAAAGGGTCATGACAACCTACTAAAAGAAAAACTAATAATAAACTCTTTTTCATTAAACCGCCTTTGAAACTGCCTCGGCTATCTTTTGATGAATGCCTTCTTTAAAGATATTAGGTAATATATATAAAGCATTTAACTCTTTCTCACTAACTGTATTGGCTAAAGCTAAAGCGGCTGCTATTTCCATTTTAGCTGTTATCTGCTTCGCTCTCACATCTATAGCACCCTTAAAAATAGCAGGGAAAACTAAAGCATTATTTATTTGATTAGGTAAATTAGAAACACCTGTTCCAACAATAGCCGCTCCTGCTTTTAAAGCATCCTCTCTGCTTATTTCTGGAGTCGGATTAGCTAAAGGAAAAACAATAGCATCTTTATTCATACTTCTAATCATTTCTTGACTAACAATATTACCAATTGAAACCCCAATAAAAACATCACTGCCAATTAAAGCATCTTTTAATGAGCCAACCCTGTTATCAATATTTGTTACCTGTGCCATCTTTTCTTGAGCAGAATTATTATTCTTATCACCCTTATTTATAATACCAAATCTATCAACCAATGTTAAATGTTTTACTCCTAAACATAATAAAAACTTCCCTATTGCAATACCTGCACTACCTGCTCCATTGATAACAACTTTAATATTTTCTATCTTTTTATTAACAACTTTCAAAGCATTTAATAAAGCAGCACCAGCCACAATTGCAGTTCCATGTTGGTCATCATGAAAAACAGGAATAGAACATATATCTCTTAATCTTTCTTCAACTTCAAAACATCTTGGAGCTGAAATATCTTCTAAGTTAATACCAGCATAATTACTTGATAAAAGATAAATAGTTCTAACTAATTCCTCAACATCATTTGTTTTTAAAACCACTGGCAAAGCATCTATATTAGCAAATCTTTTAAAGATAGCACACTTACCTTCCATAACAGGAATTGCAGCTTCAGGACCAATATTACCTAAGCCTAAAACTGCTGACCCATCAGTGATAACTGCTACTGTATTACCTCTATTTGTTAAATCAAAAACGGCTTCAGGATTTCTAACAATTTCTAAACATGGCTCAGCTACACCAGGCGTATAAGCCAAAGCCAAATCATCCATTGTTTCTAAAGGAACTTTATTACTTATCTGTATTTTACCTTTATTTTTTCTATGTAAAATAAGAGACTCTTGAGCATATTCCATAATCATTCCTTTCTAAGCAGAAAACTCAAATCTATAAGCATAAGCCGTATCATTAACCGTGATAGTTAAGGTAAAGTTACCGGCACTGACAAAAGTTACATTGACATAGCCAATTCCTGCTACAAAATCAACTACTACAACTGTTGCTCTACCTGTAGATGAAACTGCATTTATAGTATCAGTCCCATCATAACCTGTTATTTGAACTTTTATTTGAAAATTAGCACCAGGAATAGTAACTTTAGTAGAACTTCCCCCATTAGCCTCTGGCATCGTTACATCACTTGAAGTTATAGTCACAACCTTTTCAGTCGGTATAACAGGAGCTGGAATAGCGGTAAATCTATAATTATATCTACCAAAGTTTGCATCAACAAAATCAATATAAACAGAGAAATCACCCGTATTAACAACTGTTATCAATGAGCCTTCTGTTTCATTATAAGCTCCAGCCGTTGCTCTTGAATTAGAAATGGTAATTGTAAACTCTCTATTTTCAGCTTCTAAAGGTAGTATTTCAACTACAATATGAAAAGTTGTTCCAACCTCTATTTCTGGTCTAGCTGTAGAAGTATTAACAGCAGGTAAAGTTATATCTGGACTAGTAACTGTCACTGTCTTTTCTGTTGGTATAACAGGAGCAGGAACAGCTTTAAATCTAAACTCTCTATCTATTAATAAAGGGTCAGCAAAACCAACAGTAATAGAGAAATTACCTAAATTACTTGGATTATTAATAACTGTTATCAAAGCTCCATCTGTTTCATCATAAGTTCCCACCGTGGCTCTACTATTAGAAGATTTAATATCAAAACCTAAATAATCAGCCGTATTAGGTCCTAAAACAACTTTTAAATGGAAAGTAGTATTTTGTTCAATATCAGGTCTAACACTACTATCATTATAAACAGGTAGAGTAATCTCTGGACTAAATATATTTACATCTGTTACTCTATTATAATCACCAACTACAATATTAACAGTATCAGAAAACCCTCCATCTCTAGTCGTGACTGTAACATTACTTGAACCAGGAATTAAACCTTTAAAGACACCATCGCCTACTTGTTCAATAACAGTCTCATTTTCCACACTCCAAGAAACAAATTGGTCAGGAGCATTACTTGGTAAAACATTTGCTGTTAAAGTAACTGTTTGTCCAATACTTATTTGACTACCTGCTGGAGTAATATTAACCCCTGTAACTCCACCTTCTTGCCATTTTAAAATACCTGAACTATTAAACTTATTATTAGCATTTATTAAATTAACTTCACTTTCATTTAAACTTGGTAAGGTTGGCAATTCATTATCACCAGACTTCCAAGAAGATAAAGAAACAGGATTTACTAATTCTTTATGAAAAGTTGAAGCAGTCGTAAGAGGAGCAACTTCATATTTAGTTAAAGTTGTTTTAGCATTAGCCGTATTTACTAAATTACCAGAAGTATCTTTAATAGCAATTTCAGCTAAAACATAACTTGAAGCAATATTAGAATTACTTTCACTCTTTCCTGCTATACCACCCACAAAATCACGACCACCAATTAAAGCACCACCCACATAAGAATTGCTAATTGTTCCAGCATTAATACCAACTAAGCCTCCAACATAAGCATCTCCATGAATAGAAGCAACTCCTAAATTATTTGCTTGGTCTCCTAATTCATTAGCTTTACTTTTACTAATAAACTCTTTACTTGATAAACTTCTAGTGAAAGAAACTTCATTAATTGTTCCTTTGTTATAACCAGCAATACCACCAAAAGCCACATTCTTTAATTCATTTTCTTCTTTACCGTCAGCATAAGCAGATTGAGCAAAAACTCTACCTGTTACACTTGACTGATTAATAGTTCCATAATTAAAGCCAACTAAACCACCACCAAAACTATAAGTTGAAGAAGAATTACCAGAGTTCGCTTGATTACCTGCTGGTAAAGTTGCTGTTGAACTACATCTTTGAATTAAACCATAATTATAAGCAGAAATAGCTCCTGCCCCGATACCTGCTTTAACAGCTCCACTACCACTAACTGAACTATTTAATATTTGACCACTAGTTCCATTAACTCCAGCAATAGAACCAGCCCCTGTACTCGTATCATTTTCACTTTTAACACTAACAAACTTTGCTAATGTCCCAGATTCTTTCTCATCAGTAACTGTGGAAGTACTTTTAACATTATCAATTAAACCTAAATTATTATCGGTTAAAGCTCCAACAGCATAATCTTGATTAGTACCAACAACTGTGCCGGTTATAGTTAAGTTTTTAACAACTGCTCCACTACTTATTTGATGAAATAAAGCGGAGTTACCTTGAAAAGTTATACTCTTATTATTCCCATCATAAGTACCATTAAAAGTTATCTTTTCAGTGGTAATGATAATTGGGTCTTGAGCCGTGTTTTCTAAGTCAGCTATTTGTTTATAATAACCATTTAAATAATCACCACTTAAAATACCAAATAAATCTATATTATGAGCGACCAAATAAGGATTATTTTCTTGCCCTTTTCCTTTAAATAAAAAAGGTTCACTAATTTCAGTTCCCTGAATATTATTTGAAACTATCCTAACATAATATTCACCACCAATAACATTATCAAAAGTATATTTAACAAAGTCATTACCATTTGGATTAGTTTCAACCGTTTTCTCCCCACTCATTAAAGTAAAATCTCCACTTTGCTTTAAGTATACTTGATGGGTAATAGTCTCAGCGTTTTGTTGATACCAAGTTAAAGTATTAGAAAAAGCAATATTCTCCATATTTACTTCTACAGGGTCACTTGATAAAGCCATCCATTTAGCTTGTAAAGTTAGATCTTTACTAACAATATCAACCTCAAAAACCCAATCTCTATTATTTTCTTGCCAAGAAACAAATTGGTCTCCTGCTTCATTAGTTGGATCAGCTGGTTTATTTACTTTTTTACCTTGTGTAATGCTTTGAGAAGCCACTGGACTACCACCTTCACCTGTTTCAAAAGTAACTGTAAAACTTTTAACTATCTCGCCTTTACAAGCAACCAAGCTACTACTAATTGCTATTAAGCCTAATAACATTAAACCTTTAAATAACTTCTTCATATATTTTCTTTCCTCCTATAATGGTATATATGCTACTGAATTTGCTAACATCATTAAAATAAAAATTGTACACATAACTAATGGTCCTAAATAAGATTTACCACTTATTTTAAAGAACCACCTATTAAACATTGGTAAAACAAACATCAAAGGTATTAAACCAAAAAGAATATTAATAAACAACCATTGAGTCATTTCTGGTGTCTCGGTAAAGAAAACAGTTCCTGTAAACCCAAAAGTTATATATTGAATTGCTAAAATAATAATTAAACCTAAAGTGTTTTGTAAACCGACTATTAATAAAGATTTCCATTCTTTTTCTCCCTCTACTCGCATATTACCATTTACTCTAATGGAATTAGATAAATAGAATATTAAGAAGAAAGGAATATACATTAAACCTTGTAAGATAACTTTTTGATTAACAGGGTGAGCGGCTATTAAAAAGAAAAATCTATAATCAACATGGAAAAGATAATAGACAGTATCTAATAACCAATAAAAGAATAAAACTATCATTAAAGCAACTAAAATAGTCTTTAAAATATCTTTAAATGTTATCTTAACACCCCAAGATTCTACTGATAAAGGTTCAACTTCCTCGCCACTTTTTAAAGCTTTGGCTTTCTTAATATAATGTGTTGTAAAGAAAACTCCTAAAAAGATTACCATTGAAACAACTCCATTTAAGATAGCCCACAACATCACACCATTATTCATTCTTTGAGGAAAAAACCAAGTCATTTGAGAGTTGGTGGCTTTATTAAAAAAGGTTGCAGTTAATTGAGCACAAGGAATATAACTGACAGCCGATACTACAGCACCAACTATAAAAGCTAATAAAAAGATTAAAGTTCCTGATTTACTCCTTTTAGAAATGCCTTTTGGAACCATCTGTTTAACTGAAGCAAAACAAGGTATCTTTAATAATAAAGTTGCTAAAGGTAATAATAAAGCAAAACCTGCCACTAAAGAAATAGTTGTAAATAATTCTTTCCATAAGTTAATGAGATTTCTTGCCCCTAAACCATTACTTTCATAATCCATCGCAATACCAAAAAATGCCATCATTGAAGCATTAGCATTAGCATCATAAGGTTGAAAAGCGTGTATTGTTTTAGTATTGAAAACTTGTCGCATTGTTTTAGTATTCGGATTACCATAAACATTTCCAATTTCTATTTGTTGAGAGTAAGCAATTTTCTCTTCATTTGTTAAACCTGAATTAACAAAATCATGAGCTTCAATAGCCCAAGACATATCACTAGTTGGTTTACCTGTATTAGCAATAGGCTTATTTCTAAAAGCTCCCTCATCATAATAAGCATAATCAAGTCCCATATTACTTTTACTATTAACTATACTATTATCAATACTAATAACATACCCAGAGATATAGACTGAATTAACTTTACTTGGTTTACCTGTAGAAATAGATTCTTTACCAAAATGAACTGCTGTTTGATAAGCAGCATTACCACCAGCCGAATGACCTGTAACTCCTATCTTGGCTTTATCAATATAATTTAAAACATTCCCCTCATAAATATAATCTATTAAATCAAAAGCCCCATAACCTTCATTAGAAGCAATAGCACTACTTTCTCTACCAATAGCTGATGAACTGTTACCTTGTGAATAAGGGTCAAAGTTAATAACTACATAACCCCTTCTAGCAAACTCTAAAGCAATACCACTTTGGGTTTCTTTAGTTCTTTGGAAACCAGGAATAACGATTATCAAAGGAGCTTTATTATCGTGGGTAGCAGTTTTAGGTTTATATAAATCAGCTGAAATATTTTGACCATCTCTCATAGGAAAATCAACCGTTGTAATCTTAACATTACCAAAATCTGTTTGAATAAGAAAAGCACAATATGAAGAAACAAAAACTGTAATTATTAAAATAAATAACCATTTAGCTGCTTTATCTATTTTAAGTAGATATTGCCCAGCTTTTTTGATACTTCCCCAAACTTTTACAAATATATTTTCCTTCATATTATAACTCCTTCAAATTAGCTAATCTAATTATATGAAAAAGCAAGTTAATTTATATTACAATATTTTTATATGATATAAATATTTTTTATGTTTGATATATCTTTTATTTATATTTCTTTATTTGAATGTAACTTATAAAATCTTTTAACTCTTGAAATAAAACTGTTTTCTTATGCCAAACTAAACCTATTTCTAAGTTTATGCCTTGATTAAAAGGTAAGCCTACTAAATCTGCATCATCATCTATTAAAGGCTTCATTAGAAACGCGACTCCTTGATTTAGATAAATATACTTTTTAATAATGGCTAATTGAGAAGTATTTAATAAAACATTCATATTTACTTTATCTTTTTTAAATATCTCTTTAATTAAAATGTTTTGAAAAGAACCCTCATTCATTAAAATCAACGGTTCATTTTCTAATTGTTTTGTGGTTACTTTTTGATTATTAACTAATCTATGATTTTTACTTAAAGCCAAACATAATTCAGTATCAAGAAGTTTCACATAGTTATAATTTTCCATAATATTATTATCAATAATAGTAATACCGATGTCTATTTCTTTGTTTTCTATTCTATTAACAATCTTTAAAGAACCAGACTCAATCATTTCAAACTCAATAGTAGGGTTTATTTCTTTATAACTTAAAAATATCTTTGGGAACAAGAACACCCCTATCATTGGAGGTACACCTATTCTTATCTTTTTAACTGACTTAGATAATATTGCCATATTATTAGCAAGGTCATCAGCTTTCTCTAATAACTCTTTAGCATATTGTAAAAAGTATTCACCCTCTTTGGTTAAGACTAACCTTTTATTAATTCTTTTAAATAGAGATACTCCAAACTCATTTTCCAACATTATAATAGAAGTTGAAATAGTTGGCTGAGTGACAAAAAGAGTTTCTGAAGCTTTAGAGATAGAACCAGCCGAACAAGTAACAACAAAATACTTTAATTGCAATAATGTCATATAAATATTTTATCATAAATATAAAAATTATTTATCGTTGCGGGTGGTTTTTTTGTTAATCAAATACAGTTGATTACCTATATTCTTGTTCATAACTAATTAAGATAAATGAAATAATTACTCTTTACTTACATATTTTGATAAATCAAAGTTTTCTTCATTGATTTCTCTTAAATCGAATAAATATAATTTTTTATCATTAAAATGCATCCA
>JAISJY010000150.1 GCA_031261365.1 Caryophanales bacterium
AACAAATATAAGACAAAATAACATAAATACCTAAGATGAAAAAAAGAATAATCGTGAATAGTTCAATAATATAAGAATAATTTCTTAATAAAGGAATAAAAACAAAAAGAGCCACACAAACTAGAAAGGAAAGAATTAAATCAACTAAAAAGGCTAATAATCTATGTTCATAATTTGCTACTACTATCATTTTTCTAAACTCCTTACTATTTCTACAATTATACTATTAATTATATACCAATATTTACTTTTTACACATATTCGTCTTTGGCTTTTATTAATAAACTTTTTAATTCGGCTTAAATCATAATTAAAATCTTTCTTAAATAGTCTTTTATACTCATTTAATTTTATACCACTTTTTAATCTAAGGTTTAACATAATATATTCAAACTCTTTATCATAAGAAGTCAAAAGCGTTTTTATCTTTTTTATATTACCTCTTAAATATTGCATGACATTTTTACTATTTTCATATCTAAACCCTTGATAGATACCCACAGCTGAAGGACCTAAAGCATAATACTCTTGATACCTCCAATAAACTAAATTATGTTTACTTTCATAACCTTTAAGAGCAAAATTACTAATTTCATAATGATTAAACTCCTTTAATCTTTCTTTAATTAAATTATATTTTTTATATAAACTATCAGAACTACTACTTTTAACTTTCAAATTATTTAAAATAGTATTCTTTTCTATTGTTAAAGGGTATAAAGAAATATGTTTAATATCTAACTTTAAGGCTTTAGCAATATCATTTTGTAAACTAGAAAGACTTTGTTGAGGATAACCATAAATTAAATCAATAGAAATATTATTAATATCATTATCTTTTAATTGTTTAATGATAGGTTCAATATCTTCGCTATGGTGGTTTCTATTTAGATATTTTAAAGTTACATCATCAAAAGTTTGAACTCCTAAACTTACTCTATTAATCTTAAACTCTTTTAATAATTGTATTTTATTAAGGTTTATAGTTTCTGGATTAACCTCTATTGTATTTTCTATTGAGTTAAATAAATATTCTTTAAATATGACAAATAACTTTCTTAACTGCAATAAAGAAAAAGAGGTTGGAGTTCCTCCACCAAAATAAACTGTTCTAATATATTTAGGATTTAATTTAGCCTCTTTTAATTCTTTTTCTAAAGTAATTAAATATTTATCTGCCCATTCTTCTTGATAATAAACCTTACAAAAATCACAATAACTACATATTGTTTGACAAAAGGGTATATGTATATAAAGAGAATATTTCTTATTCACCTAAATCATCATCTAAAGGTTCAACAATAGCTTTAAAGTCTTCTTCCTTAGGTTCTTCTTGGCTAACTTCTACTTTCTCTTCAATAACTTCTTCTTCTACTTTTTTCTTTTTCTTTTTAGGTGTAGGAACATATTCTTCGGTTACTGTTATAGTACTCATATATTCCTTTTGTATTTCTTCAGGAGTTTGAGGTTTTTCAGGAAGTTTATATTTATCAAGTATACCTTTAACAACATAATAAATAATTAAAACAATTGCAAATAAAATAATAATTGCTAAACCTGTATAATCTTCTAAAAACTTTTCTATTGGATTTTTCTCTACTAAAAACATTTTACTCTTCCTCCTTATTTAATTTAACTTCAACCGGTGTATAGATATATTTATTGCCTGACTGAGTTTCAAGATATAAGCCCATATCTGCCATAAACTTCATAGAGGTTCTAGCAGTTTCATAAACACACTCGGCAAACTCTTTAAACTCATCTATTTGATAGAAACAATGAGGTGTCCGATGTTCAGCATAGAATTTTGTTTGTTTTCTTTTGAAATTAGGTTTAATTCTTGCTAAATATTCACTAGCTTGATTATCATCTAAAGAATACAAAGTTCTTAATTCTGCCTCACTAATAGGATTATCAAAAATACTACTACCAATGGTCGCCCTTAAAGCTGACTCCCGTTTAATTATAGGTCTTTCTATAAATTTTTCAACTATTTCTGGAGGAGTTTCTTTGATTATTTCTTTTTCTTTAATAACTTCCACTTCTTTGATTACTTCAACAGGCACTTCTACTATTTTCTCTATCTCTCTAATCACTTCAAAAGGTACCTCTACTATTTTCTCTACTTCTTTAATAACTTCTTTCTCAACTATTTTCTCTACTTCCTTTATTACTTCATGATATTCAGGAATAATTGTTTCAACAGGTTGATATTTAATACTTATTTGAGGAACAATAACTTCTTTCTCAACTATTTTATCTACTTCTTTTATTACTTCCTTCTCAACTTCAACTTCTTGATACTTATCTATATATTTCTCCACTATTACTTGAACTTCACTTGTTATTTCTTGCTTAATTATCGGTTGCTTTTCCACATATTTAACTACTTCTTTAATTACCTCAATAGGTGTAAACTTTTCCACCTCTTTCACTACTTCTTTAATAACTTCAATCTGTTTAGGAACTTCAATAGGTTCAATTCTATTTAAAGGAGCTAATTCAATACCACTTAAAATATTCAAGATGGAAATGGTGTGATTATAGATAATATTGTTGATAAATAATAAGAAATAAGTCATATCACCTGTACTTATTGATAAACAATAATTTCTTCTAAACTCAGAAAAGTTATCTTTTAATATATCTTTGGTAAATAAATATAAAGGAGCAATATTACTTAAATTAGAACTACCTAAAACTCGCATAAAAAGAATATTTGCTACCTCTTGATTATAGTTATCATAAGGTAAAAGATATATTAAATAAAAATACGCGATAGAGGCTGTTAAAGCATCAGGTAAAGTAAAATCATTAGAAATAAATTGAATTAAACTTTTAATACCCTCTTCTAATATTAATTCATTCTTTAAGATTAAATCTTTTGGAAACTCTCTTTCATTAAGACGGGAAAATATATAATCTTTATCACCAAAAACTTTACTTTTATTTTTATCAGTTTTCTTATTTAAAATTGCTCCCACATTATTCAAATAATATCTATCTAACTTTGCTAATCTTTCTGGTTCTAATAAACTTCTAAAAACACTCTTATAATAAGAAATAGGAGTATCATCATCGCGGTAAAGACTATCTAAAGTAGTTTCATCTAACACTTTAGGAACAAAATAAGAAGCATTCTCTTTAAAAATATTAAAAGGTATTTCTTTACTTTGATTACTAGAAAAAATAAAATCATGGGTAATAAACTTTGCATACTCCATACTAAGTTTCATCATTAACCTTTCAGTCTTTAAATACTTATTATAAATACTCGGACTTAAAACTGTGGTAAATCTAATAACATTGTTTTCTTCAAACTTCTTTA
>JAISJY010000162.1 GCA_031261365.1 Caryophanales bacterium
CATATATATTAAAAAAGATGAATAATATACTCATCTTTTTATTAAATATTATTAAATTTACTAATTATTTATATTTTTTTATTTAATCTACGCATAACTCACGCCGAAGTCAGGTTATAGCATATTTATTTTTAATAAATTAGAAAATTAATTAAGGTTATATAAAGCTTGTAATCTTTCATATTTGCCAAAGTAAATAAATCTACTACACCCATCAAATAGTAGGTTAAAACTATGCTTATCTTTTCTCAAATCCCATTATCACTTATTTTCCCTTATTATATTTAACAATTATTTTTTGTTTTTTTATTAAATATTAATCAATTTGGAGTGGGAATATTATTTTCATCTAAGTGCCATTCTCCTCCCCAATAAATAGGTCTATTATCATAATTCCAAACACTACTCCAACCATTTGGTTTTGATAAATGCTCAGAATATATTGTTAAATTGTTACAATATTGAAATGTCCAATTACCAATGTTTATGACACTAAGTGGAATAATTATATATTCAAGATTTAAACATTGATAAAATGCGTCTCCACCTATATATTCAACATTGCTAGTAATTATAATGTTTTTTAGGCTTGGGCAATCGTTAAATGCCGCATCTCCAATATATGTTAAACTTTCAGGTAATATAACCACTTCTAAATTTTTACAATGAGCAAATGTATTCCAACCTATATAAGTGACATTTTTGGGTATTACTATTGATTTTAATCCAGAATAAATAAAGACAGCTTGTTCTAATCTTATTATACTATTTGGTATTAATATTGTTTCTAGTCTAACACAGGAAAAAAAAGCAAATTCCCCAATACTAGTTACACTATTTGGTATTGCAATGGTCTCAAACTTACAATACCAAAAAGCAGCCTCACCAATACTAGTTACACTGTTTGGTATATTGATACTTTCTAATTGAAAATATTCAAAAAATGCAGCTACACCGATAGTCTTAATGCTATTAGATAATGTAACAGACTTTATATCATAATTACTATCAACAAGCAAGATAGATTCTTTTTCTTCTACTTTAGAAACAGGTAGTCTATTATATTCGGAAGGTATTACAACATTTTCTTCGTTTTTAATATTTCGTGCATTAACTGAATAGGTATTATCTTCTAATAATTCATAAATTAATCCTTGAGTTCCTGCTTCTTCTTCAATAAATAAAGAATATTCAGCAATATATGTTACATCTTCAATGACTTCAATAACATCAGGCGACCAATAATCAAAAGTATAAATAAAACCTTCTTCCCCTGTTCTTGTTGGTATATCACCATCATAAGTTGGCAAAGTATTTCGTTCAATATTTGTGTCTATCTCTAATATTGTTCCATCATAGTTTTTCCAAGTGATAGTATATGTTTCTAACTCTAAAGAAGTACTTAATGGTTCAGATGATAGTGAGTTTATATTACTACATCCAAGCAACAAGATAAACAATAAATTAAATGTTCGTTTCATTAGTATATATACACTGGTATATGTAATTCTGGAAGTATTGTTGTTGTTTTTCCACAGTCAACACAAACATATGAAGTACCTAATCTTAAAAATGTTTTTGTAGCAGAAACCCAATGATGCTCTTCGGCATAACTGAAACCACATGAACACTCCTTTAAATGTGTTATCATTGAAGAAGTTTGAGTATAACTGTAACTATGAACATGAGGAGTTGAAATCAATAACCTAGTGTTTTCTAATACTGCTCCATTTTCATTACCTGTAATTTTAATATAGATTATTTGTCCTTCCCCAAGCAACTTTTGTATTTTAAAGTTATTTCTTTCTCCTCCGTCATTAGCAAATGCAATTAAGTTTTGTAAACTATTTCCATTTCTTGAACTAAAAAGTTCACCATATGTATCTCCTAAACCAATAGTTTCAAATGAATAATATCTTGTTTCTGGAACTACAAATCCATATATAATGGAGGTATTTGGTTGAATTATAAAATTATCTGAATATCCAATAGAAGCAGGTAATATTTTTAAAGGTAAGATTAATGTCCTTTGCTCTGATAAATAAGGACCCGTAACCTGATCATAATATGTATTTCTTGCTTCTATATTCCATAATACCTGTGAAGCATTTGTTTTAGCTAATACGCCAGCCCACTCTTGTTGACTTAATGTATATGAATTATCATTTAAAGGGACATTAATTTCCAAAAGTTTTTCAGTATTAGTTATGTTTCTAATAATTAATTTAAACGAATTATTTGGTTGCTTACCTGACCCGCCTTGAGGTGACCAAGAAAATTTTGGAGCAATTATTTCGCTTGTAGTTGCTTTGTCTAAAGGAGATTCTAATAATGCTGCAAATTTAAAACCACTTAATAACTCCCCCACAGAGTAAATATCACCAACTATTTCTGCTCTATCCATAATATTATTTTCTTTTATATATGTATAAAGTTTAGAAAAAGTATCTGCCTTTGATGTTTTAATTAATTTAAATAATTCTTTATGTCCAATTTTAACATTATCAGCAACATTTATTTTATTACCATTAATATCTTTTATATTATCAATTTCATTTTGTGGGTCTGCCAAATCTATTAAAATTCCAGTTATTGTTTCTTCGCTGGCTTCGCCTTTTGCATAGGATAAATCAAACAATTCTAAATTTAAAGTTGGTGAATGTTTTGGATCAGTTAAATTTATCCCACCAAAATTGTCATTTTCTTTTGTAGGATATATTGCTAAATCACTATAATCTAAATCTCCAACATAAGGTATACCTAAATATCCTAAATTTCTTTGTGATGATATAGCAAAATATGTTGCCCACCCCTCAGAAAAAGCTAATTTAATAGCACTTTGTTTACTATTTCCTTCATCTATCAAATTTTTATTAGAATAATGTTTTCCTCCAGGAGTATTACCGAAGTCAAAATTATATGCCACAAAATGACCATACTCATGTTGTATAACATCCCAACTGTTGTAGTGATATTTATAAATCAAAATATCATAGGTTATTTTTGTATAAGAAAATGTCGTAGTTTCAATTAAATTAAATTTTGATTCAACATCTGGAAACTTTACATTAATATTTGGCATTGTAGTTTGTGATAAGTTTTCTATATATGTTTTGGCTTCATACATTGCTTGATGTACTGAAAATGCCTTTCCTGTATCGTTATTATTAGGAATTATAATTTCTTTATAAGTAGGTAAATTATTAACCGAAACAGAATAACTAAATGTGGCAGGAGTATGTCTTTTATTTTTGCCCGTTTTAATCTTAATATTATTTGATTCTGGATAAACTTTAAAAGTTACCTTGTCATAAAGGATCGTAGTTGTATAATCAAAAATAAAATATCCATTTTCATCTGTGTATAATATTGGATTAGAATATAATAAAGAATTTCTTTGTGTTTCAACTTTGACTCCTTTTGCTGGATGTAAAGTTCCCCAAGCATCTACCCATTTTACTGATACATAGCATAAATTGTATCCCGTTTCAAAATAAGGAAAATCGTTAGGAGTCGGAACTTCTACCAGATTAATTTCTTCACCATACATAAAACTATATTGTTCATCTTCAGTAACTAGTCGTTGCTCTAAAGCCAAATCAAAATGTGTTCGCCTTGAATCTTCTAATGATATTATTGAAACATAATCAAAATCATCTTCCGTTTCAATATATACAGTTGCAATTCTAGTAACCTCATCTAAAGGTTGATTTCTAGATATAGTAAATGTAAGTTCAATATCTTCAAGATTTAAAGTATAAAAAACAAATTCATAACCTGCAGATATTATTGCACCACTATTTGTTTCTGAACTAATATTAAGGTTTTGATAAGAAAAAATATACTCGCCTTCATATTCAGTATTTTCTTCTATAATAAATCCAACACTAATAAATTCTCCATGAAGAACAATATCTTCAGTAATCTCTAAAGATATTTCAAGTTCATTAAAAGAACTAGGAGCATATTGTACATTGTCTATATTTGCTTCTTCTTGTATATTTTCACCATGAACATGATCTGTATCTTCTTGATGACTATGTGGTGT
>JAISJY010000042.1 GCA_031261365.1 Caryophanales bacterium
AATATTTGAAAAAGTTTAATAATGTTGACTATTTTTTAATTGATTTAGCCGATTATTCTAATGACTTTATAATTGATGTTTTAAAATGTTATCAAGGAAAGAATACTTATAAAGGATTAATAAAGAAATATAGTAATTTTTCTGATTACCCTTTGTTAAATAAAGCGAGAATAAAGAAATGAGAGAATTATTAGCTCCAGCTGGAGATTTAACTAGGCTTAAAGTTGCTTTATTATATGGAGCAGATGCTGTTTATATTGGTGGTAAATTGTTTTCTTTAAGAAGTACAGCTAACAATTTTTCTATTAATGATTTAAAGAAAGGTCTTGCTTTTGCTCATAAACATCATAAAAAGGTTTATTTAACTATTAATTCTTATGTTCATGAGAGAGATATGAACAAACTAGATAAGTATTTGAATAAGATAAAAGACATTGGAATTGATGCTTTAATAGTGTCTAATTTAGGAGTTTTAACATTGGCAAATAAATATGGTTTTACTATTCATTTATCGACTCAAATGTCTATTATTAATTCCGAAGCTATTAATTTTTTAAGTAAATATAATGTCAAAAGAGTTGTTTTAGGAAGAGAAGTATCTTTAAAAGAAATAAACATTATAAAAGAAAAAACAAATGTTGAATTGGAAGTTTTTATTCATGGTGGCATGTGTTCAGCTTACAGTGGTAGATGTACTTTAAGTAATAATATGAGTAATAGAGATGCTAACAGGGGAGGTTGTGCTCATTGTTGCCGATGGGAATATCATTTGTATAGTAAAAATGGAGAACTAATATCAAAAGATAATATTTCTATTGGTAGCAAAGACTTAAACACTTTTGAAATAATAAACAATATTAAGGCTGACTCTTTAAAGGTTGAGGGGCGAATGAAATCTATCAATTATATTGCTACTGTTATTAGGAATTATCGTCTTTTGTTAGATGGAAAGAGTAATGTTAAAGATTGTTTGTTTGATTTGAAATATGCGGAAAGCAGAGAAACTACTCAGGGCTTTTTAGGTGGTGAGGTTAGAAAAAAAGATTTAATTTATAATCTTAATGATAATATGGTTAATCAGAATTTTATTGGGATGATAGAAAGCAAACATCAAGATATGTATAAGATTACTAGTAAGAATAATTTTTCACTGGAAGAGCCTTTGTTGGTAATTGGTTATGACGGGAGTGAGCAAGTTCTTACTGATTATGAATTATTTGATGAAACCTTTATGACGATGAATATTAATATTCATCCGGGTAGTGTAATCTATCTTAAAACATCTATGAAGTTGAAAAAGTACTTTTTAGTCAGAAAACTTAAAAAACTATAAAATACTGCAAAAACAAGTAAAATACTGCAATTTTAAGAAAAGTCAGAAAGAAAAATAAAATTTTAATATTGACACTGGGGAGAGTGGTGCAAAAATATAATTGTAGATGAAAAAGGCAAACCTAGAGCGATTTAGGGACGCGAAACTATAGGAACTCTTCATTTTAAAGGAGTTAGCCAGTTACCATTGAAACAAAGTTGTCGACTTAATCCATTATTTCATTAAAAGATTATTTCGAAAAAAAAGGAGTTTGTCGAAAGGGGGAAAATGCATTAGGTGAAACGCGGTGTAGTAGGTCGGTATGAAGGCAAAATTAAAAGGCAAAAACTTGCTACTAAAGGCATCATAATTACGGCTCTAATTATCACTATCATAATTGCATTATCTTATTACGGACAACATGTTGGTAACTTCATTATCAATGTGGATAAAGGCAGTTTTCTTAAAGGTTTATCGTTGTGTTCAGCGGTTCCTGACCCTGAAACAAAGATAGGCTTCACAAGTATGCTGTCCACAACCCCTCTTGAAAATGCAATTGAGACTCAAATATCTGATATACCAGGATTTGAAGATGTTGATGATCCTGAGTGGACATTCAATATTAATAACTCAATAGCGGTTGGTGATGGTGTGAAGAATGACCCTCAAGCAAGATACTTGGCTTATAGCTTCTATCTAATTAATTCTGGAAAAGAAGTTGTAAATTATACAGCTAGTATGATGATAGACAGGGTAACTCGGAGCATAGATGAGACTTTAAGAGTGTTGATCATTCGTGAGATCGACAAGCAAGTAGATTGGAAAGTATATGCTAAACCTCAAAACGGAGGAGTAGAAGATGGATTCCCAGAAAAGATTATTGCACCTGACGGAATTACATCTCTTGGTGATACAGTTCCATTTGAAAGAAGATTACAAGATGACGGGACTACAAAATATTATGCCTTCTATGATGAAAACAATAAAGATTTTCAGAAAGATAACATAGTAAGATATACCACAGTCATTTGGTTAGACGGTTGGGATTATCAAAGTAGTGTAACAATGGTAGGCGGTGCAATTAAAATGAGTATGGACTTTACGGTAAACAAATAAGTCCGAATATTATGAAAGGAAAAAAATGAAAAAAACAACAAAAAAGTTAATAGCTAGTTCAGTCGCATTGGGACTAGCTGCGGTTACAACGGTTGGTTCAACTTATGCATGGTTTGCATTGAATACAACAGTTAGTGTTAGAGGCATTAACATGACAGTTAAGGCTGGTAATGAATTACTAGTTCACTTGGCTGGTACTTCTCCAGTTGGTACTGAAAAAGCTTGGTCAAATTCAATTGATTTATCAAGATTGTTTCAAACTAACAAAGCAAATTCATGGAATTTTGCTGATGTAAAAACAGATGCTATTCTTAGTTTAGGAGATATAGTTTACAACGGTTATGAGATTGTTGATGGTGATACTTATATTGATGCTGGTAGCCCAGATGGTTCTGCTGCTTTAGCAGCTGCTTTTACAAATAAATGGGTTAGATTCTCAAAAGGGAAAGGTCCAAGAGCCGCTGAAGCTAACGCCCTTGCTCAAAAACCTGATACTGTTTACTATTGGGTATTTAAAAAGGAAACATTTAAAACTTGGGATGCTGCAACAAGTGTTGATGAAGGAGCAACTTTAAGAAAGCTTAACACTTCAGTTGATTTACAAGCAACTCAAACTGGTACTCCTGTTGATCCATCTGCTTATATTGCTGATGGATTTCCAGAAATTAAATATGTCAAGACAACAGATAAAAATTTAGCTTTTCAATCTGATTATAAAGGATGGGATTTAGGTACCAACGCTACAGAAGCAGCTACTAAAGTTGTTTGGTCAGTTGGTACTCTTCCTGGAGGGGCTTTATATGATGCTATAGTCGATTCAAGTAAGACTTCAAATGAGCAATTATATACTAAAGCACTTAACTATTGGGTTCCTTTTGTTTATGGTGGTGAGGCAGGTGCTACTCCTAACGCAAATTCACCTTTAGATAATATGCTTGGAATCGGATCTGCTGTTGCTGCTGGAAATATTGGTTCAACTTATTGGGTTAAAATTGTAGCAAAAAACGGTTCTAGAGGTGCTTTTGATTATGAAGCTGCTCCTGTTACCTATGTAAATGCTGGACCAAGTGATACTACTAGTGCAGCTTTAGATACTGGCTTAGTTACTTATCAAGGGTTGACAACTGATAATGCTAATATAGTTTCTGTAAAATTTACTCTTGTATTTGCTGTTACAAACGGTGGATCTATAAAATTAAACACTTCTCCATTTTTAGAGTATTCATCTTCTGGGGCTTTGGTTACTTCAATTGATGATGAACACGAAGATTTAACTACTTCTATTAGAATTGCTACTCAAATAAATGCTACTAATGCAAATGAAGCTTTCAAAATGGGAGTTTTAGCTGAAAGAAAAGGCAAAGAACCTCAAGAAGATTATGCTTTAGCTCGGTTTAATGAGGTTAAGGCTTTAAATGCAAATAATGAATATAATAAGCAACCTGTTGATTCTGAGTATAAAGTAGTTGCAATTCAATCATCTCCTTGGGATAATGTTGAAGGTATTCATACAGATGGTGCTAATATACCTACTTTTGTTCAAAATGTTGGAACAGTTACTCCAGGTATGACCCTTGCTCAATTACATACTCACCCTGAATATTTAAAAGCTGCTGGTGCTTATACTACTGAGCTTCCAAATCCAGATGCTACTGCTACAGTAGAATACAGATTTGCTGCAATTACATTTAAGTTCTGGATTGAAGGTAATGACTGGGATTGTGATTCTGCATTATTCTCAAGAGCAATTAGTGGAGTATTGAACTTCGCAACAGCTTAGTTAATAGTTACAGTTTAAAATTTAATTAAGGAGTGAGAAATCACTCCTTTTTTGTTGTTGTATAGGAAAGTATTGCTATTAATACTTGATAATTTAAAGAATTAAAAAAATACTTTTTCTGTTATAAAAATGTAATTACATAAGTATTGTCAATTAATTTATAAAACGAACAATTATTCACTTTTACCAAAAACGCTATAAAAAGTGATAGGGCAATTGCAAGAAATAGATAAATAAGGAGAAAACAAATAAAAACCATAAAAAAAGATAATTTTTAAGTTGTAACATAAAGATATGTAGTGTATAATTATAACTACAATGAAAAA
>JAISJY010000097.1 GCA_031261365.1 Caryophanales bacterium
CTTATTTCTTAACTTCATTATTACCTCTTTGAGTTAATTTCATAACCATAAAATAAACCAAACTAATAGAAATAATTATTAAAGAAAGAACGACCCCAACCGTTGCTCCGTGACTTGCTTCTCCCTTACCATAAAAATAATCATAACCTAATAACATTAAACTCATAGCACTATTATTAGGACCTCCCTTAGTATCACCATACATAACTAATGGTTCATAAAAAACTTGAAAAACACTAATAATTTGTAAAATAAATAAAACTGTAATTGTATTCTTTAAATGAGGTAAAGTAATATACCATAAACGGTGCCACATATTAGAACCATCAATTCTACTTGCCTCATATAAACTTGTATCAATAGTTTGTAAAGAAGACAAATAAATTAACATAGTCGCTCCTGCTCCTCGCCAAGTCATTGCTACAACCATTAAAGGAATAGCTAATTTAGCATCATCTTTTAATAAACTAGTTTGACCGGTTAACCATTTTAAAATAATATTAATTACACCAAAGTTTTCAGGATTATATAAAGATTTAAACAAGAAAACAACTGCCACTCCACTAATAATCGCGGGAAAATATATTCCTAATCTAAAGATAGCTTTAAAATGAATAACTTCACTCAATAAAATACCTAAAGCTATGGGAATTAAAAAACCAATTAAAATAGAATAAAAAATATAAATAAAAGTATTGCCTAATGCTTTAATAAAAGTTGGGTCAGAAAAAACATATTTATAATTTGCTAAACCAACAAAAGAAGAATAATTAGCATCTTTAAAGAAAGACATAACAAAATTACTTCCCAAAGGAACCCAAACAAAAAAAGCAAAAAGAACTAGAGAAGGTAACATAATTAACCAACCAACTAAATCTCTTTTACTCAAAAAAGGCTTTCTTTTTTGAATAGCTATCATAATTTACTTAACTTATCCTCTAATTTGTTATGTTGAGAAATTAATTGACTACTAACATTAACCGTATCAGGATTAAGCAAAACTGCTTGAATAACTGCATCTAAGAACTCATACATTTCTTGAGAACAATTAGGGTACTCGGGTTTTTTAAGAGTATCAATAGTATTAAAGAAATCCTTAAAGTTATCCATATTAACATTGACATATTCTTCTTCAATATCATTAGCCATTTGTAAATAATCTGCATCTACCCAAGCTTTAATAGTCGGCAAAATAGGTTGTCCTTTTTGTTTAGCTGTTTCATTTCCTTCTTTTAAAGCTAAACGAGATGCTTCACTTGTTTCAGGACTTCTTCCCATATATTCTAAAAATAATAAAGCTCCTTTAACTTCCGCATCACTAGCATCCTTACTAAAAACAAAAGGAGTTCCTCCAAATAAAGAATATTGGTCTCCTCTAGGTCCTTTTGGCATCGGCACAAAAGCTATTTCTTCTTTTTCTAAGCCTCCATTAATAACAGCTAATGATATTTGATCACTCCCGACAAAAGCACTACTAGTTTGTTCACCTACTTTAGAATACCATTCAAAATAATTAGTAGTCGCGGACTTTAAAAGATAATCATTACTCTTCATTTCTCTAATCCATTCCATTGCTTCAATAACTTCAGGAGAATTCAAATTAGAATGGTACTTACCTTCATTATCTTGAACTTGTAATTCAGCTCCAAAATTCCAAGCAATATTAGTAAACTGCCAACCCCCATTTTTATTAGCACTTAAAATAAATATCGGTTTAACATCCCCTATTTCACTTAATTGTTCCCCTATCTTTTCTAAATCTTCAAAAGTTTGAGGGTAAAGAGGATTACCCTCACTATCATATAAATCACCTAATTTATCATTATTTTCATCAGGTAAAATCTCATAATCATACATTAATTTTAAATTAATAAACATCCCTAAAGCATAGCCATCTCGCGGTATGCCATACATCTTATCATTAATCTCCACAATATCTTTCATATATAAATCCATCTTATCAGACCAACCCAAAGCATCTAATTGAGGAGTTATTTCTCTAATAATATTATTCTCAACTAACATAGCTGGTTCGGTAAACCAAGTTTGAAAAACAGTCGGTAGATTATGAGCCGCACTAGAACCAAAAATAGTATCTCTAGAATATTCATAATTTTGTCCAATAATTTCATATTCAGGGTGATCTTTTTCAAATCTCATTTTCCAATTTTTAAACATATTAACATCTTTAGCACTAGCCGTATCAGGCCACATTCCAATACTTACTTCAATTTTATTAGAAACCTTACAACTAACCATTGAAAACAACAAAAATGTTAGAATTCCCATAGTTACATACCTTGTTTTTTTCATAATTGTCTCCCTATTATATAATGATTTTTTGCTCATTATTATTATACTCAATAAATAATTAATAAAAAGCCATAAAAACTGCAAAATGCTTTATTATTTTGCACTTAATTCATTATAATATTAATATGTTTAAAGAATTCGCGAAGAAATTAAATAAAAATGTTTATATAGCGGTCACTGGCTTTCTTTTAATTATCTCTATTGTCTTTTCTATTTTCTATATTAACTTTGTTTCAAATGAATATAAAAATGATATTCAAGACAATTTAACTTTAGCTAAAAGTATCTTTACAACTCAAATAAATAAAATAGAATTAGCTTTATCTTATTTAAGTACAACAACTTTAATAAATGATTATTTAGAAAACAATAATAACTCTACTAATGTTGTAAATCTTTTAGAAAACTTTAAAAACAACACTGAAATCATTATTGGAGTAACTCTCTATTCAAATAATAGCCCTCTTTCTAATTATAGTATTAGTGAAAAACCTCTTTTTACAGACTTATTAAAAATAAGCGAAATAGATGACTTTACTAAATCTGATAAGACCCTTTTATTAAACTTGAGAACAGAATATATTTCTTCTGCTTATTTTAATAATCCTTACAAAGCCGAAGATGGTTTATTATCAATATTCTATAAAATAAATAATAAAGGTTATCTAGTAGCGGACTTATCAACTGTTTTTTTATATAAATCTATCTTTAATTTTAATTCTTTTAACTACTTTAAAAACTCCACTACTAATATTAGAACCCATAATTTAACTTTACTAAATAGTGAAATCAACAAAATATCTCTAAATATTGATAACTTAACTCCTAATAAACTAAATAATAATACTATTTTATTTAATATTACTGAAGACCTTTATCTTTTAATAACTTTTGATTTCTCTTTAGTTCTCTCTATTACTTTATTTTTCTTAATTCTCTTCTTTATAAATGCTTTATTTTTCTTAATAATATTATTTATTTATCACAAAATTAAAAAAATAGACTTAGATAAAATGAGTGAACTATATCTTAATATGCAAAAAGATTATTAATCCTTTTTCTTAATCTTAATAACAACATTCGTCCCTTTGTTTACTTCCGAAGTAACAAAGATACCATAATCACTACCATATTCTAATTTTATTCTTTCATTAACATTAATTAAACCATAACCACCTTTACTGTTTTTCTTTTCTTCATTCATTAAAAGTAAATCGTCAGGAACTACAAAACCAACTCCATTATCGGCTACTTCAAAAAAGATATCATTCTTTTCCACATAACACATGATGCTGATTTCCCCTTTGTCTTTTAAAGCCAAACCATGTTTAATACAGTTTTCCACAATAGGTTGTAAGATTAGTTTTAAAGTTGTTTCATATTTAACATCTTCACTAATAGCATAAACAATTTCAAACTTATTCGGATATCTAAATTTTTCTATTTCTAAATAACTTTTAATAATCATTAATTCTTCTTCAACTGCCACAAACTTTGCTCCCTTATGTAAAGTTGACCTAAAGAAATTAGCTAAAGCGACAATAACAGTTTCTATCTCTTCTTCTTTTTTTATTTTAGCTAACCAAGCTATTGAATCTAAAGTCTTATAAAGGAAATGAGGATTAATTTGATTTTGTAAAGTATCTAATTCTAATTGTCTTTTTATTTCTTCATTACCTTCAATTTGTAAAAATAAATTATTAATTCTCTCTTTCATATTCTTATACGATAATTCTAATAAATATATTTCATCTTTACTTTGAATAGCAGGGTACTCATCATTAATTAAAGCAGTTGATAATTCCTTAATCGGTTTAACTATTTTAGAGACTTTAAAAGTTATAAAGATGGCTGTAATAATAAAGAAAACAACGGCTAAAACAATTACTAAAACTTGTAAAACAATAATACTATTAAAAACATCATTGTAGGCTTGAATAGTTAATAAAGACCAACTAGAATTATAAAAAGTAATTGGGGTAATAGAAATAATAGACCGAACTCCTAAAAAATATTTAATAACATAGTTAGTTTTATGAATTTCAAAAGTATCATAAGTATAAGAACCTGATAAATGTTGGTCCTTATGAC
>JAISJY010000036.1 GCA_031261365.1 Caryophanales bacterium
ACAAATAACCAACACTAATATTCGGAGATAAAGTAATAAGACCAGCATCCTTTTCTTCTTGACCTAAAACCATTTTCAATAAAGTAGTCTTGCCAACTCCATTTAAACCTAATAAGCCTATTCTTTCTTTATCATTCAAAGTAAAAGACAAATCACTAAAAAGCAATTTATTGGGAAATTCTTTTTTTAATTTACTAATCTCTAATATTCTCACCTAATAAATAATAACATAAATACTATGACAAATTAAGTTTCTTAATAATATTTATAATATCACTTAACTCTTTAATACGGTATTGGGAAGCACTATAATTACCTGCCTCATGAATGCCAACAGAAACAAAACCACCCTCATTAGCCGCTTCAATTCCACTCTCGGCATCTTCAATAACCAAACATTGGGTCGGGTCTAAATCTAACATCTCGGCCGCTTTGATAAAAACTTCTGGGTCAGGCTTAGAATGTGTGATATTATTCCCATCACTAATAGCATCAAATAAATCAATAACTTGTAATTGCTTTAAGATTAAACTAGCATTTCTACTCGAACTACCGATAGCTAATTTAATGCCGTCCCTTCTTAATTTCTTTAATAATTGCCGTACCTTATAAGGGAAATCATTAAATCTTAATTGTTTTAATAACTCTTGGTATCTTTTATTTTTAGCATTAGCCAAAGCTATCTTCTCTTCTTGACTATACTCCTTAGTTGCTTTTTGTAAAATAATATCTAAGGAAGCTAAACGAGAAACACCTCTTAATTTATTATTGATAATCTCATCAAAATAAACTCCCTCTCTATCTGCCATTTCTTGCCAAGCTTGATAATGATATTTATCTGTAAAAACTAAGACCCCATCTAAATCAAATATAATTCCCTTTATCATAATGCACCTTCCTTTAATTCCTGAACATCAACCTTATTATTAATTATACTCAAATTATACTTTTTTCCTAAAAAATAAAAATTAAACTGCATAAAAGTAGTCCCAAAAGGTAATTTAGGCTCAAATATTACTTGACCATTAGAAACTTTTAATCCCATAAAACCAAAAACTAAACATTTATAAGCTCCACCCGCACTAGCAGGATGACTACCTCCAATATAAACCTTACCCGCCCAGAGTTTTTGTTTGGGATCTAAATCCGCTTGACTACTCTTAAAAAACATTTGTAAACCGTAATCTAAATCACCTAATTCAATAGCTAATAAACCATACATAGAACTAGACAAACTAGAACCGTGTTCGGTTAAAGGAAAATAATAAGCAAAGTTAGCTCTTTTAATACCTTCTGAAAACAAATCAGGAAATAAAACTAATAAGGTCACCACATCGGCTTGTTTAATTATCTTAGTTGAACTCGCTACTCTTCCCCAATATTCGTTTGGATGTTTTAATCTAGTCTTTAATTGTTCAATACTCACATCTTCCAAAGCAAAATAACCTTGAAATTGTTCAATAACACCTTCTTTATTCGGCTTTGGTAAATAAATATTATCAATAAAGTCTTGTAAAGCTAAACTATCATATTGTAAACCTAAAAGATGAGCAAAAGATTTTAAATAATTCAAAGTTATCTCAACAGTATATTTAGCTAAATAATTAGTAAAAGCATTATCATTAACTCTTTCATGATACTCATCTGGTCCTAAAACATCATTCAAATGATAAACTCCATTTTCTTTTTGAGCATAACTTAAATAAAAATTAGAAATCTCTAATAAAACTTTTAAGCCTCCTTTAAATAAAATAGAATAATCATTAGTAAACTTTAGATAATTAGCAATAGCATAAGCAATATCACCACTAATATGGATTTGTTTATCAGCAAAATAAGTCCGAATAGGCTTACCACTAACCGCATCACTAACATTATATAAAGAACAAGCATCTTGCCCAAACTCTTGACTTTCCCAAGCATAAAAAGCCCCTTTATAACCATACTTTTTAGCTTTATCTAAGGCTCCTTTTAAAGTTTTAAGACGGTATTCAATTAAGTTTTTGGCAAAAGAAGGATTTGTTAATAAATAAAAAGGCAACATAAAAATCTCTGTATCCCAAAAAACAGCTCCTTTATAAGTTTGCCCTGAAATACCTCTAGCACTAATAGAAGTTGTTAATTCTTTGTTCTCTAAAATCAATAACTGATAGACAGCATAAGCTAAATTAAAGTTAATTTCTAAATTATCTGTCTCAATTAAAGCATTTTGAAATCTCTTTTTAAAAGTATAACAATGCTCTTGATAAAGACTATCAAAGCCTCTCTTCTCTAACTCTTTGACCTCTTGATTATCACTTGGCATTTTCTCTCCAATAAAAATACTGACAAAAGAATCTAAAACAAACTCTTCCCCTTTACTTAAAAAAACATTAAACTCTTTTAGTAACTTCAAAGGCTCTTTAATATCTCTAATAGTATCAACCGAAGAAGGTTTTTGAATTAAATCTAAAGTAATCGTCTTCTCTTCATTTGTCACTCCAACTGCCTTATAAACCGAACCATCTTTTAATCTTTTCTTAATTAAATAATGCGGACCATTAAGTTCATAAATATCTAAATCAATACCAGATTTTAAAGTAATATTAAGATCTTTCAAAGCCTTAATAACATATCTTCTACCTAAAGTATGACTATGAACCGAACTCACAAATCTCTTAGAAGTAATAATTAAGTCATCAAAAACAGAAACTCTTTTCAAAGTGGCAGTTTCTAAATCTAATTCTAATAAAAACTCTTTAGCATCTTCATACTTAATTTTTTTATTATTAAGATAAACTGTAGTATAAAAAGGATTAAAAAGATTTAAAGGTTCTCTTATTTTCTTACCATGTTGGTCATAAACACCACTCGCTAAAAGTCCAACATTATCTTTTTTAGTAAACTCATCTAAAGTACCTCTTAAACCATATAAACCATTACCAATTAAAAACTTATTACCATTAAAAATACGATCTTCTTGATAATTAAAACTTCTAACTTTATACTCGTTCATTCTTTAAAGTAGTCGTGCCTGTATTAATTTCAGTAGGTATACCATATATTTTAAAAGTGAAAGGATTTCCATTATTAGTAATATAAATATTCTCCTTTGTCACTTTAATTTTAATATTATTACCAAATAAAGTAATAAAAAAAGAATAACTCTTCCATAATTTAGGTAAATAAGGAGATAAAGAAGGCATAGTTCCACTTGTTTTTAAACCTGCAAAACCATAAACAATATTAACCCAAGCTGCTGCAATAGAAGTAATATGTAAACCTTCCGAAGTATTATTATTATAATCATCTAAATCTAAACGACAAGCATAAGAAAAGAAATCCAAAGCTTGTTGGTGATACCCTAATTCAGTTGCTAAAATAGAATGAACACTTGGTGATAAACTAGACTCATGAATAGTTCTAGGTTCATAATAATCATAATTAGCTTTCTTGACTAGTTTAGGAAAATCATCAGGGTATAAAAACATTAACATTAAGACATCAGGTTGCTTAATCATATCATTTCTATAAATCCGATCATAAGACCAATGAGCATATAAAGGAAACTCATTTTCTGGAATACTATTTATCTCTAAATGTGGTAAATCA